>CAYNUZ010000040.1:0-14577 GCA_964400385.1 uncultured bacterium
CCCGGCCGGGCGCGGCTGCAGCGTGACCGCCGCGTTCGACCCCACCGCCCGGACGCGCAGGGTCCGGGCCGGGAGCGCCAGGCGCACCTCCCGCTCGCCGCCCGGCGCGAGGTACGCCTGGGCGTGGATGTGCGGGCTGCGCTGCGGGCTCTGGATGCAGAACGTCACGTCCTCCCGCGCCGCCCGGATGTCGTGGTGCACGGAGAACCGCAGCTCCACCGCCCGGTCGAGATCGGCCGTGTAGTCGATCCGGCACACCTCGCAGTGGAAGGATGGGGCCAGCTTGCGCAGCGTGTCCACGGACACCTTGACCACCCGGCAGTTCGGGCAGATCAGGTCCCACGACAGGGACAGCATCCCGGTCCGGGTGGCGCGCAGGCATGCGCCGAGCACGGCCTCCCGGTCGGCGCCCCAGGCGTCCGCCAGGACGAACGGACGCATGTGCACGACCTCGTCGTCGGTCCGGGTGCGCAGGTGCTGCACCAGGCGCGCGACGATCGCGTCCGGAACCCCCGCGGCCCGGGTCGCCCGCGCCGCCTCGTGGAGCCGCCCCGCGTTCACCCGCGGCGGCTTCGTGGCGGCCGGCGTCGGCAACGGGCTGCCGTGTGCCCAGGCCCGGTCACCCGCCAGCAAGTACCGGGCGTAGCCGCCCGTCACGGACGATGCCACCGCGCGTGCCAGGAAGGTGACTGCGCGGCGGCGCGGCCAGAACGACGCCGCGATCCGCACGCGCACCGGTCCCGGGCCGGGAAGGATCTCGACCCGCAACCGGCCCCGGTCAATGGGGCCCGTGAGATACTCCCGCCAGGCCTCCATCCATTCCGGCTCCACGTACTCGTACGGATATTCCTTCCAGTCCAGCCGCAGCCCCAGGGTCCGGGCGGAGAGCCTCCGGTACAACCCGTCCGCCTCCACCCGGGGCGGGGTGAAGGTGATGGGCGGACTGCCGGAAAACCGGTTGCCCTGTTCCGTATTCGTGAAGAGTTTCCAGGCGCGCTCCGGCTGGCCGTGGAGCGCCACGATCCGCTCCACCTGGATCGGCGCGGCGCTGGCCAGGTATCCGGGGAAGATCCGGCGTTCGTCCGGCATGGTTGCGGCCATTGTACCGGGGCCGTCCAGCCCGGAACCCGCGTGCGACAATACCGGTCCGTGCTCATTGACGTTGCGCCTCTGGCCCGCCACCGGGACTACCGGCTCCTCTACATCGGCCAGGCCGTTTCGTTGCTGGGGAGCATGCTGACCTACGTGGCCATCCCCTACCAGGTCTATGCCCTCAGCCAGTCCAGCTTCCTGGTCGGGCTGCTGGGGTCGGTCCAGCTCGTCCCGCTGCTCCTGACCGCGCTGGTCGGGGGCGCGTACGCGGACGCCATGGACCGCCGGCGGCTCATCATCGGGTCGGAGGTCCTGCTCGCGGCATGCTCGCTCGCGCTCGCCGGCAACGGGTGGCTGGCGCGCCCCAGCCTGGCGCTCCTGTTCGGGCTCGCCGCCGCGATGTCCGCCATCAACGGCTTTCACCGCCCCGCGCTGGATGCCATGACCCCGCAACTGGTGACCAAACGGGAGTTGCCGGCCATCTCCGCGCTCGGGTCGCTCCGCGGCAGCATCGGATCCATCGCGGGCCCCGCCCTCGCCGGCGTCGCGATCGCCCGGCTGGGGCTGCCGGCCACCTACCTCATTGACGCCGCCACGTTCGTCGTGTCGTTGCTGGCCCTCCTGGCGATGCGCGCGATGCCCCCGATGGCGGGCTCGGTCCGGCCGGGGCTGACGTCCATCACGGAGGGGCTGCGGTATGCACGCGGCCGGCCCGAACTGATCGGCACCTACCTTGTGGACATCGTCGCCATGATCTTCGCGATGCCGATGGCCCTCTTCCCCGCGATGGCCGCCGGCTGGGGAGGCGCCCATGCCGCCGGGTGGCTCTATGCGGCGATGGCGATCGGGACGCTGGCGGTGACCCTGACCAGCGGCTGGGTGTCGAAGGTGTCCCGGCACGGCGCCGCGGTGGTGCTCGCCGCGGCGGCCTGGGGCGTCTCCATCATCGCGCTCGGGTTCGCCCCGGGGCTGGCCGGGGCGGTGGTGTGCCTCGCCTGCGCCGGGGCGGCCGACACGATCAGCGGGATCTTCCGCGGGACGATCTGGAATGAGACGATCCCGGCCCGGCTGCGCGGCCGGCTCGCGGGGGTCGAGATGATCAGCTACATGTCGGGTCCGCTGCTCGGCAACGTCCGGGCCGGCTGGGTCGCCTCGGTCAGCTCCAACGCGGTCTCGATCGTCTCCGGCGGGATCATCTGCACGATCGGCGTCCTGCTCTGCATCCCGCTCCTCCCCGCCTTCTGGCGGTACCGGAGAAGGGGCTAGGAGGACGTACCGGAGGAGGGGCTAGCGGGCGAGGGCGGCGCCGGAGGAGACGGCCAGGTACGTCCCGGTCAGGAGGAGCAGGCCGCTGATCGCGAGCCGGTGGCGCTCCGGGGTGAAGGTGCCGTGCAGGCGCGCCCCGAGCCGGACGCCCAGGTACCCCGCCGGCAGGAGCGCCAGGCTGTACCCCAGCGTGGCCCACGTGAGGAAGGTGCGGCCCGCGAGCGGCGAGGCGACGGCGTAGAACGGGATCTTGACCGCGTTGAAGAGCAGGTAGATCCGGGTTGAGGTGCCGACGAAGGCCGCGGGCGTGGGACGGCGGCGCAGCAGGAAGAGGTTGAGGAGCACGCCCGCGGAGTGCGCCACCATCGTGGTGACCCCGCAGGCCAGCCCGACCACGGCGGCCACCCCCGCCCCGGGCCGGCGGGTGGTCCGGCCGGGCGGCGCGGCGAACCGGCCGGGCAGGAGCGAAAGGGTCGTCAGCCCGGTCACGATCACGCCCGCCGCGAACTTGATCCACAGGTCGCCGCGGGCGCCGCCGCGTGCGAACTCCACCAGCAGCCACAGCCCGGCGAAGAGGCCGGCGAACATCCACGGGGCGATCGCCATGAACGCCGGGCGGTCCCATTCCCGCGAGAACCGGCGGAAGGTGAAGACGTCGCACCCGAGCAGGACCGGGAGCGTGAGCGAGAGGGCGGTCGGGGCGGGCAGCGCGAGGAGGATCAGCGGGGTCGCGAGCGCGCCCACCCCGCCCCCGAATCCCGCCTTGCTGACGCCCACGATGGCCGCCGCCGCCATGCCGATCGCGAGGTAGGCTCCCGGCGACACCAGGATGTCCGGGGGGATGAACCAGGCGGCCAGCCCGGTCGCGGGCGGCAGGACGCCCGGGGGGATCAGGAGGTCCAGTCCAGCTCGACGTTCACCGCGTAGTGGTCGGACGCGGGCCGGCCCCCGAACAGCCGGGTATCCACCGCGGCCCGCCGGGCGCGCAGCGGCCCCTTGAAGAGGACCCAGTCCATCCGCTCGTTGTGCCAGCCGCCCGGGGGCGGCCGCCTCACCGGATGCGCCGCGGGGCGGAAGCCGTGGAAGGTCACGACCCCGTGGTCGGTCTGGCCCGCGTCCCGCCAGGCGTCCGCCCAGCCCAGCTGCATCGCGGCCCGCCAGCCCGGCATGTCCGCGAACATGTTGAAGTCGCCCGCGAGGATGACCGGCGCGCCGGCCGCCAGCCGCTCCAGCTCGGGCGTCACGATGGCCGCCGACGGCTCACCCGCGCCCGGATGCGTGTCGAAGTGGGTGCAGCAGAAGAGGAGTTCGCGGTCCGTTTCCCGGTCCCGCAGCCGCACCCACACCACGATGCGCGGGCCCCAGTGGTTCGGGTACAGGATGGACCCCTTCTCCGCCGGCGTCGGGCTGATCCAGAACTGGCCCTGCGCCAGGGCGGTGAAACGGTCGCGGCGGTAGAACAGCCCCTCCCAGTGCTGGCCGTCCCACGGCGCACCGACGTCCCCGGCGATCCCTTCGAGCTGCGGGTTGGCCCGGGCGATGTCCTCCCACTGGTCCGGCATCGGCTCCTGCACGGCCAGCAGGTCCGGCGCGTAGTCCGCGATGGTGCGCAGGGCGAACGCGCGGCGGTGCGGCCACGCGTCCTTGCCGTCGCGCGCCGCGCTGGTGCGGACGTTGAAGGTCTGGACCCGCATCACGCCCACCACCGGCGCTCCCAGGTGTTCCCGCAGTGCTTGCAGGTGAAGAGGCGGCGGCGGCCCTCCCGGCGGGAGGCCACGTCGCGGTAGCCGCACTTGCCGCAGGTGGCGTCCCGTGCCGACCGGGCGACGTACAGGACGATCAGCACCATGGCCGCGAGAAGGAGCCCCCGTTCCATCCGCCTATGATAGCCCGGCTCAGTACGCGTTCCAGAGCCGGTACATTTCCAGCAGGAAGGGCCAGACCAGGTAGAGCATGAAGGCGAAGAGCGCCGAGGCGATCACCCACGGGCCGTGCGGCCCGAACCACTTCTTGGCGCCCCAGATCAGGAGGTCCTTGGCCCCCAGCACGAACCCGCCGAACTGGAGCCAGTCCCCCGCGTGGCGGCTGCGGATCGGGGCCTCCCGGGCCGCGGCCTGCGCCCGCTCGATGGCGGCGATCCCGGCCAGCATCTGCGGGGCGAAATCCCAGTCCCGCTCGTGCTGGACGTACAGGACCTTGAGCGTGTCGAGCTCGCCCAGCCGCGTGGCGGCCTCGACGAGCGCCAGGTGGTCCTCCGCGGCCGGCGGCACCCGCTCGAGGGCCAGCGCGAACTCCCGGTCAATCAGCGGCTGGAGCGCTTTGCGCCCGCCGTCGGCCAGCCGGCGGTACTCCAGCGCGACGTCGAGGTGGGCGCGCCAGTGCTTCGGCGGCGGGGACGGGAGCTCCGGTTCCATGTTCCGTATCCTACCCTCGGCCCGGATGACCGACCGGGCCGGCCTCGTCCGGTATCATCGAGCGATGTATACGCCGCCGGCGTACGAGGAAAGCGATGTGCCAACGCTGCATGCCCTCATGCGGAAGTACAGCTTCGCGACGCTCGTGACGCACCATGACGGCACCCCGCTGGTCTCCCACCTGCCCTTCCTGCTCGACACGGCGCAGGGACCCAACGGAACCCTCGTGGCCCACATGGCCCGGGCCAACGACCACTGGCGGGCCTTCGAAGGCGCCACCCCGTCGCTGGTCATCTTCAACGGGCCCCACGCCTACATCTCCCCGAACTGGTATGCGAACCGGCAGGCGGTGCCGACCTGGAACTACGCCGTGGTCCACGCGTACGGCACGCCCTGCCTCGTGACCGATGAAACCCGGGTTCGCGACGTGCTGGCGCAACTGGCGACCGTCCACGAGTCCTCCCAGGCGAAGCCATGGACCCTGGCCGACGCCGGGGGCAATCTGGATGCGCTGCTCAAGGGGATCGTAGCCTTCGAGATGCCCATTGACCGGCTGGAAGGAAAGTTCAAGTTCAGCCAGCGCAGCCCGCGGGCGGACCGGGAGGGCGTCATCCGCGCGCTGGCGGCTTCGCCCCTGCCGGATGAGCGCGAAGTCGGGGAGATCATGCGGCGGGATCTCGAGCGGGAGCCGCCCCGCTAGACGGGCCGCCCGGAGGGCCGGCCCGGCGGCCTATGCCGCCATCCGCTCCAACGTCCGGCGGGAGCGCCGGTACGCGTCCATGAGCTTCGGCACGTTGCCGACGTCCACGCCCACCCAGCCGTCGAATCCCACCCGCCGCAAGGCCTCGAAGACGCCCGGCCAGTCGATCGCGCCGTCGCCAATCGCGTTGTGCGCGTTGGTCCGGCCGTCGTTGTCGGAGGCGTGGATGTACTTGATGGCCTTGCCCAGCTTCATGACGGACAGCGGCAGCAGCTCCTTCTGGCCGTGCTGGTGGCCGGTGTCGAAGACGACGCCGAACCCCTTGGGGCCCACCGCGTCGATCAACCGGAGCATCGCCTCGGTATTGGAGACCATCTCCCCCACCCGCGGCTCCACCAGCAGGGTCAGCCCGCCCCGGTTGGCGATCCGCTTGCACCGCCCGATCCCATCCACCAGCGCGTCCCACTGCCGGGCCCACGAGAACCCCTTCGGGATCCGGACCTCGAACCGCTCGTTGAACGTGACCGCCTGCTTGTACGGCGCCACGCCGCGGAAGTGCAGCGGCGGGGTGAAGCTGTCCACCTGCACCAGCGCCGACCCGAAGAAGGCCGCCAGCTCGGCCCCGATCTCGAAGAGATCCACCGCGTGCCGGCGCTTCTTCGCGTCCATGCTCACGAGGTCCGGCAGCACCGGGCAGAAGTTCATGATCTCGAGGTCCAGGTCGCCGGCGATGGCGCGCAGGTCGTACCGGGCCGCGTGGACTTCGCGCAGGTTCGGCTCGCGCACGCCCTCCAGCTCCGCGGCCTTGAACCCCATGGCGGCCATCTCGGTCAGCGCCTTGCGGGTCTCCGCGAGCGTGGGCGGGTACCCGTACTTCGAGATCGCATAGAGCCAGCAGCAGTTGATTTTCATTGTCCCCCCTCACCCCCAAAGCCCCCTCTCCCCCCGAAGCGGGCGGAGAGGGGAATGAAGGATGCGTAGAAAAACGTCAGGCGAGCGGCCGGCCCTTGACCAGGAAGTACAGGATGTTGACCACGAACGTGAGCGCGGCCGGGAAGAACCCGCCGATCACGAACCCGGCGAAGAGCGACTTGTACCGCTCGTAGGTCTCCACGCCGCCCAGCCGGAGGAACAGCGTCTTGATCCCCCAGACCACAAACCCGGTGAAGACGAACTGGTGCGCGCCGCCGTCGGCCAGGCCCAGCGAGCAGAGGATCAGCCCGAGCGGGTGCAGGAACCACCCCACGATGTGGTTGCGCAGGAGGATCAGGAGGAGCATCTGCGCGCCGCCGATCCCCAGCCACCCGATCCGCGGCCAGTCCACGCCGTGCGGGGCCTTCGCGGCCTCCGTCGCGAGGTCGTACGGGATGCGCATCTGCCACTGGTACTCCCACACCCCGAAGTTGTTCGCGCCGTGCCGGTATGCGATGAAGAGGGTCCCGAGCATGGACGCGGCCGTGGCGATGACCGGCGCCGCCAGGACCACCCCGACCAGCCAGCGCGGGAAGGGCGCGGCGGCGCGCAGTTTCTCCCCCTGCACCGTGTTCGTGAGCTGGGTGAAGGAGGCGCTGCCGTACGCCCACGACATCGCGACCGCCAGCGTCACCAGACCCGCGGGCACGAGCGTCCGGGTGCCGGCAAGCAGCATCGTCATGTCGAACGGCTCGACGGGATACTGCACCTCGATGGACGACTCGGCCGCGACCCGGCCCAGCCCGATCCACCCGAGCGTGTGGGAGACCAGGAAGGCCGCGAGCCCGCCCGGCTGGCGCAGCCCGAGCAGGACCAGCCAGCCGACGATGCCCGCGCAGCCGGCCGCGAACGCCGCGAGCGTGGCCCGGGGCGAGAGCCACGACCAGTCCCGGTCCTCCCCGTCCAGGGCCGACTTCACGTAGGCCCGGAGCGTGGACCGCGCCGACCACAGGCCGGCCAGGACCAGCGCGAGGAGCGCGCCCTGTACCTGGAGCTCCCGGATGCCGCCGCCCCCCGCGTAGAGGTCGGCGTGGTCCAGCTTGTACCCCAGCAGCGCGAGCCCCTTGTCCTTGAGCGAGACCACGAAGAAGAGGACGCACATGGAGAGGATGATGTCGCGGTGGACGAAGTACAGGAGCCCCAGCGCCCCCATCTTGAGCTCGGTCTGGATCTTGCCGGCGCCGGCGATCAGCTCCACCCCGCTCTTGTCCCCGCCGAAGTAGAGGGTCGCCGCGGGGAACAGCGGGAGGAACTTGTGGATGAGGTTGAAGACCGGCACCGCCGAGGCGGCGGCCACCCCCCACCAGAACAGCCGCTCGCGCATCACGCCGTTGGCGGTGGACAGCAGGACCTCGACCTGCGGGAAGGTCAGGCGGTCGTGCTCGATCCACTGCCGGCTCACGATCCCCGCCAGCCCCACGGAGAAGAGCGTCAGGACCCCGGCGAACAGGGACCACGCCGCCACCGGCACGATCCACCGGCTCCACGGGATCGGCGCGCCGGTCGCCAGCCCGTTGTAGAACGCCGAGGCGTACGGCTCCTCGGCGGGGCCCATCGCCCACCGGGGCAGGTGCGGGAGGATCCGCTCCGTCCACCCGTTGTCCGGCGAGGCGAAGACGAACGGGGAGGTGAGGAGCGGCATCATGTTGCTGACGTACGCCCAGGTCGCGACCCAGCACCCCGTCACCAGGACCAGGAACACCGCGGCGGCCTCCGCCGGCGTCACCAGCGGCGGCCGGCCCTTCCGCTCCCGCCACGCGTTGGCGCCGCACAGCGCGATGAACCCCGTCATCGCGAACAGCGGCATCGCGCCCCACTCGCACGGATTACCGGTCTTGACGATGTAGTTCATCCACGGCGTCAGCGCGGCCACGACCGCGAGCGCGGCGAGCGACCAGAGGCTGAGGGCGGTCCAGCGGGAGGCGGGGGCGTCGTCCGGCATGCTCACTTCAATATAGGAGGGGGGTGACTGCCTTGGCCATGAGCGTGATCGCGATCGCCACCATCCCGATCAGCCCCATGCCGCACGCGAACCCGGCACCGACGATCGGGGCGTAGGCGGCCCACTTCTCGGTCCCGAACCGCTTCCCCATCCGGAAGCCGATCAGCGCCCCGATCATCATGGGGATGGTGTCGTGCGGCCACTGCTGGAGCGACCCCAGCAGGCTGAAGAAGAACAGGGCCGGCGCCTTCAGCCAGGAGGTGATCGCCCACAGCGCCCCGGCGAACGCGAACCCCATCCCGATGAACCGGAAGTTCAGGACCTTCTGGATGAAATACGCCCGCGTGGGGCTGGCGGGGTCGGTGATCGAGAGCCAGATGTACTGGTTCTGGACGCCCAGCGGCCAGTAGGTCTGGGCGTAGGGGTACGCGGCCGACGGGATCGGGGCCAGCTTCCAGATGAGCGACCAGTAGATGCCGGAGAACGCGAAGGTCAGGAGCGTCGTGAAGACGATGAACTTGAGGTACGACGGGAACCGGACCCGGGCCATCTCGAGCTGCTTGAACGTGCGCGGCTCCCACCCGTGGTCGTACAGCGGGACCGGGGCGAACCAGAGCGCCACGCCCCGGTAGCCGGAGAGGAAGAAGGTGAACTCGCGCAGGAACGGGAAGGGGTCGCCGCCCTGCCGGCTGGTGATCGCCACCATCTGCGCGGTGATGAACGAGTTGAGCGGGCTCCACAGCAGCCCGAAGACCGCGGTGATCCACACCGGGAAGTCGGGGACCAGCCACTTCACCACCCCGATGATGGCGACAGTGGAGGCGGCCCAGACGATCAGCGTGCGCCCCACGTGGAAGTCGCCGCGGTCGGGCGGCGGGTCCGGGAACTTGAACCCGTCCGCGCCGGGATTCGCGGCCCGGCGCTCCCGGCGCTGCTTGAGCATCGTCCGGAAGAGGCTGATGAGGCTCGCCCACCCGAACAGGAGGCCCACGCCCGCGCCGAAGCTGATCCAGAAGTTCCAGTTCAGCGCGATCGAGGTCGGGATCGCGCCGTATCCCGGCTTCCAGTCCGAGAGCGTGTGCGTCCAGTACAGGACCGGGGGGATCAGCATCGAGCCGATGAGGCTGCCGGCGAAGGTGCCCCACGCGATGTCGCGGGGCAGCACCATCCCCCATACCACGCCCGACAGGTTGGTGGAGATCCCGAACAGGGCGCCGGGCAGGATGCCCTGGACCAGCGTCGTGAAATCGATCCACGGGATGGGGACCAGCAGGATCGGCTTGGGCGCGATCGCGGACGTGAGGGTGGGCACCACCACGTAGATGGCCCCCCAGACCACGCCGATCATCGCGCCAATCGAGAAGACCCGCCAGCGCCAGCCTTCCTTCCCCGAGGACGATTCCGCGAGCGCCATCGTGCCGCCCACGTCCACGTTGACCAGCGGGAAGGGCAGCTGTTCCACGTCCGAGGTGACCCGGAAGAGGACGTACCCGAGGGTCACCGAGTTGATCCGGTAGAGGATCGTGACGACCATCCCGATCAGGACCGGCTTCATCCACGCCGGATGGAAGAAGGTGCGCAGGGCGTAGACGCCGGACGAAACGGGCGGGACCACCCAGTCCGGGATCTTGGGCGCGAGGTCCGCCAGGAGCGGATGCTGGATCAGGTACTGCTGCCAGATGAACGCGCCGAATGACCCGCCGAAGGTGTGCAGCCCGGACCCGAACGCGCCCGAGACGCCGATCATCGCCCCGGCCACCCAGTAGATCAGCATCAGCTCCTGCGCCTTGAGCGTGACGAACGTGCGCCGGGCGACCTCGAGGAAGAGGATCATCGTGACCCACTCCGCCGCGCCGCCCAGACCGACCCCGGCCACGAGCCCCATGTACATGGCGCCCGGCAGCATGACGATCCCGACAAACAGGGCCGCCATGATGACGTTCCGGTTGAAGGCGTCCTCGTACTTGAGGTCCGCCGGCAGCAGGCTGACCGGCTCGGCCGGGGGCGGAGCTGTCTTCACGTCAGGCACTCGCGAGCCCCTCGCTTTGCTCGGGACGACCGGGACCGGTCAGTCCCAGCTTGTGGCGGCCCTGCGCGGTGTACCGCGCCTTCTGCTCGCCGCCGAACATCCGCCAGATGAGGAAGCGCTTGCGCAGCGTGGTCAGGAACCGGCGGTTCTGCCGGTGCCAGGCCGCGGCCTCGCCCGAATTGCGCTGGATCTCCACACGGATCCGGTAGAGGCCCTTCACCTCCATCGGCACCGCCTCGAGCTTCACGCTCTGGGAGATCCCGAGGTCGTACGGCGCCAGCCAGCAGATCATCACGATCGCCAGGCCCCCGTCGGTCTCGGCCATCCCCACGTGGTCGGTCGCGAACGACCCGATCGAGGAATCCCGGTACGCCCGGAAGAGGTCCGTGAGGTATGTGAACAGCCCGACCAGGTCGGTCTCGCCGACGGTGAACGGGAAGTCGAAGTCCAGCAGGTCGCCCTGCGCCGGCGGCAGTTTCCACCGGCGCGTGACGTCCGGCACCGAGAGCTCCGCGGCCCGCCGGGCGGGGTAGATCGTGGAGATCATGACCGCCGCCATCACGATGACGCACGCGCCCACGGCGGCGGTGGAAGAATAATTGAGGGAGAGCCCGGCGAGCGTGCCGGACGAGAGCAGGACCGCCGCGATCGTCTGGGCCAGCAGGTACCCGAGCACGACCCCCACGACCGCGACGACGAACGCCTCGGCCACGAACAGCGCCCCGATATGCACCGGGGCGAGCCCGACCGACGAAAAGATGGAGATCTCCCGGGTCCGCTCGTGCACGCTGCCCATCATGGTGTTGAGGACGATCAGCCCGACCAGCACCAGCGGGAGCAAGAGGTCCAGCGAGCCCGAGACGGACACCGCGCCCACCGACGAGACGAGCTGGGTCTTCGCCCCGTCGGAGACCAGCGCGATGACCGCCGCGCGCACGAGGAAGGCCTTGATCCGCTCCGCCAGCGCCTTGACGTCGGCGCCCGCCCGCGGCACCACCGCCAGCGACCGGAGCTTGCCCTCGAGGCCCATCGCAACGGACAGCGGCACGATCGGGATCACATCCCCGGCCAGGTGGTCGGAGGAGGCGAACCGGTCGGACACCTCCTTCGTCGGGTCCGGCTCCTTCTCGGCCTCCCAGTTATACCGGCCCCGCCGGACGGCAAACTTCGCCGGCGTGATCGCCTCGCCGTCCAGGTCCTTGAACGCATCCAGCCGGGGCCCGGAGAAGATCCCCACGACCGTGAGGCGCACGCCGCGCACCTCGACCGCATCCCCCAGCCGCACGCCCAGCCGCTGCGCCAGCGCCTCGGGCAGCAGGCAGGCGTTCCGCTCCCCCTCCCGCAGCCACCGGCCGCGCAGGTTCAGGGTCTTCGCGGGCCGCAGCAGGGCCTCCTCGCCCGCGGCCAGGCCGAGGAGCCCGGGGACGCCCGCATGGCGGCCGCTGTCGGCATTGAGGTCGAGCAGGAGCGCCTCGTCGCGCTTGCGCGCCGTGACCCAGGCGCGGGGCAGGACCAGGGCGTTGCCCGCCATCGCGGTGCGCAGGTACGCCTCGACGGGAGGCTGGAGGACCTGCCAGTCGGTGTCGCGCACCAGCGCCCCGGTATACGCGGGGTTCACGCCGCGCGGCAGCCGGAAGAACCCGATGGTGCTCGACAGGGAGACGAGCGAAAGGACGGTGAAGGTCAGCACGATCACGGTCGTGATCGTGAGCGTCGTCCGCAGCGGCCGCTTGCGCAGGTTGGACAGGCCCAGGATCAGCGCCGCCACGGTCGCGCTCACCCGCCCGATGTCCACCGTCTCGTAGTCGCCCCGTTCCCCCTTCAGCCGCCGCAGCTCCCGCTGGAATTTCGAGGTGATGATCGCGAGGACGATCAGCCCCAGCGAGAGGACGATGAACGCCAGGAAGATGATCATCGGGTTGGACGAGATCTTGAACGCCGGATGCACCCGGGAGAGCGCCGCGAATCCGGCCACGAACATCCCTGCGGTCGCCATCAACTGCCGCTTGAGGTCGGGGAAGGCGAAGAAGAGCCGCTCCAGGCAGAACGAGAACGGGATCAGCAGGAGGCAGTAGAACACGACCGTCTTCACCAGGTCGTTGGCCACCGACTTGAATTCCGGGTACGCGCGCGCCTCCAGCCCCCAGGCCCGACGCGATGCCTCCAGGAAGGTGTCGTACGCCTTCGCGGTCCACGCCGCGCGCGCCTCGAGCAGGGCCGCGTGGGCCTCGGCGTGCAGGTGCTCGATCCGGGCGTTCCGGACGTGGTACTCGATCAGCGTGCGGCCCCGCGCGTCGTCCAGCGCCCACAAGTCGCGCGCGCCCTCGTACGGCGCCCGGGTCAGGACCGGCCGGTCGAGGGCGTATCCCCGCCCCTTGGCCGCGTCGAGCCCGAAGCCGGCCCGCGCCTCATCCACCAGCGCATCGTCCACGCCGGTGAAGACGCCCTGCAACCCGTACGTGGCGGTCGAGAGCAGCGCCTTTACCCGGGGCACGACCGCCGCCGGCCCCGGCCGCTCCCGCGGAACGAACAGGACGACGGCGGCGCAGTAGCCCTCGGTGGCGGTGCTCTGGCCCGCCACGACCGCATGGCCCTCGTTCATGAACGGCTGGTCGAACGCGTCCTGCAGGACCAGGTTGGACTCGTCGAGGTAGCGCAGGTGGCGCGCATCCACGGGTTCCAGGATCGTGAGCGGCCGGCACTTGAAGAGCTGGAGCAGGACAGTCTTCTCGTCCTCCAGCCCGAAATTGACCTCCGAGCTGAACTGCCCCGCCGAGAGCGGCCCGAGGTCCGGCGCCAGCGCAATCCTGCCGTCGTCGTCGAACACGAACCCCTCCAGCGTGAACCCGACCCAGTTCCAGTATTCCTTGCGGCGGATCAGCGCGGCGCGGAACCGGCCGGTCTCGGTGAGGCTGAGCGTCTTCGGATCGTCCACCTGGCTGAACCACGCGTGGAGCGACCGCACCGACCCGTAGGTCCGGGGCGGCGACTTGTACTCCCCCGTCAGGCCCGAGCGCACCGTCATCAGCGCGTGCGGGATGGGCTTGTTCGGCAGCCCGGTGATCGTGCGCTCAAACTCGTGTACCTCACCGTTCACGGCCCGGGCCAGGTCCGGCAACTCCAGCTTCATCTCGGAGAAGAACCGCGGGTCCGGCAGCGCCGCCGCCAGGAGGTCCCGGATCGTCCCCACCTGCCGGGCCAGCGCCGCCCCGTTCACGCGGTCGAGGGTGTCCGCGGGCGTGTCGGACTTGAGCCGGGCATCGAACGGCGTTGCGAAGGTGAGCCCGGGGGTCCCGGTGAAGGTCGCCGCCTCGGCGTCGAACGCCGCCCGGTAGCCCAGCAGGTCCTTCCAGGCCCGGGTCGGCGGCGAGACCCCGTTGAGGTAGCGGTCGGCGGCCGCGCCGCCCCAGAGCTTCGTCGCGTGCTCGTCCAGCAGCCGGGCCGAGCCCGCCCAGGCGTTCTGTGCCAGCAGGTCGGCGTCCCAATTGTTGTAGAACGTCCCCTGCGAGAAGGCCGCGACCCGGCCGTCGCCGCTGGAGAGGTCCAGCCCGATCCAGTAGGTGGCGTTCACCTTCTCGCCCCCCGTGATCGAGTCCGAGAAGCTGCGCCGGTGCCGGATGTGGCGCGCCACGTAGTCGTGCGACCCCGCCAGCACGTGGTGGTGGCCGGAGGTCGCGAGGAAGACCAGCCGGGGCGGGACCCGGTGGGCGGCGAAATGGCCGGCCAGCTCCATCAGCCCCGCCAGCCCCGCCGCGTCCTCGGCGCCGGGAGCCAGCGAGGGCACGACCGACATGCTGTCGGTGTAGGCCTGGAGGATCACCAGCTTGCTGTCCCAGGTCGCAGTCGAGCTCTTGTCCTCGGACGGGAACCGCAACGGCGACCCCGGGAGCTCGCCCAGGATATTGTCGGTCGGGATCTCCCGCCAGCCGACGCGGGAGACCAGCGTGGCCCGGGGCGCGCGGCGTCCTCTTCGACCTCCCCGGCTCGCTCGGCATCGCCAAATCCTACCTGGCGCGCCACCCGGCGCGCGCCCGCCTGGATTTCCGCGAGGGCGACTACCACCGCGACGAGTTCGGCCGCGCGGAGCTCGACCTGGTGCTCCTCTCCCACGTCACCCACAACGAGAGCCCGGCCGCGAACTTGAGCCTGCTCCGGAAGGCCC
>CAYNUZ010000041.1:0-14486 GCA_964400385.1 uncultured bacterium
CGTTGCCGGGTGCGCCGCCGGCGGGCGTCTTCGGCTCGTCCTTGAGGTAGAACACCGTCAGGCCGACCGGCACGTCGTCAATGAACGCCTCGACGGTGCACAACCCCACGCCGGACGGCACGCGGGTCTGGCCGTTCTGGGGCAGGGGCTCGCGGAGGCCGACCGCCTGCGGCAGCAGGATCTGGCCGACCGCGCCCACGGGCAGCTCGACCCGCTTGGGCGTGATCGCGTGGCTGAACTCGGAGAACACCGCGCCCGCGGGGTCCCGCCAGACCAGCCGGGCCGTGCGCGGCGCCGGGTCCCACGGCGTCATCAGGAAGTAGCCGAAGTACTGGACATGCGGGTGCTTCGACGGAAAGAAGTAGTTCTGCGTGTTGGCCGGGAAGGTCCCCCCGGTCGCCAGCCCGCTGCACGTGGTGACCAGCGAGGAGAGGATCCGGACCGGGCCGGCGGCGCCCCCGACCCGGATCTCGGGGCCGGGCATGGCCGGGGTCCCCAGGGCGTAGTACCCGGCCGCGTCCTTGCGCGCCCCCATGTCGAGGAACCCGGCCTGGCCCGGCTGGAGCGTGGCGAGGACGGACAGCTTGCCCGGCGCGGTCCCGCGCCAGACCGCGAAGGCCCCCTGCGGGGTCCCCGACCACGTGAGGTACACGCCCTGCGGGGTGCGCCACCCGGTGAGCCCCTCCGGGGCGGAGGCGGCGGAGGCGGGAAGCGGCAGGAGGAGCCCGGCGAGCGCAACGGCGATTTTCATGGCGCCATCATACCCCGCCGGGGCCGCGCGCTTCACCGCGGCAGCGGCGCGCCGACCAGGTCCGCCTCGATCTCCGGCGACTCGGCCCCCTTCCAGTCCGGCTGGTACGGATCCACCGTGACGATCTTGAACCGGTACCGGCCGGCGGGCAGCCCGACGAGGGGGAGGGAGGCGTCCTCAATCGGGCGGTCGGTCAGCTGGTGGAAGTCATCCTCGCCCTGGCGTTTCACGAGCACCTCGTACGCCGGCCCCTTGCCCTTCCACGTCAGGACCGGGTCGCCCCCCGCCATGTTGATCCGCACGCTCCCGAGCTTCACCGTTCCGGAGACGCCCCCAAACTGGATCCCGAGCTGGAACCGGTGGACGCGCTCGAGTTCGCCGGTCGTGGCCATTCCGTAATCGAGCTTGAACAGCATCACCTGGCCGAACCAGGTGAGCGGATAATGGAGGCCGCCGCCCACGGTGGCGCCACCCAGCGCCCCCCCGCCCCGCCATCCGCCCCGGACGGAAATCACGTCGAAGGCGACGACCTCGACGCCCATGTTGGCCGACAGGCTCGTGTCGAGCGACAGCCGGGTATCGACGGCCCAGATGGCGGTCAATTGGTCCGCCAAGGCCGTGCCGAGGCTCCCGCCCACCGTCCACGCGATCGGGAGGAGCCGCCCCTGGCCGGCGACGCCCCCCAGATTGTCAACCGTGGTCCCGAGACGGAGTCCCTCCACCGGCGTCTCCCAGAGGACGCCGGCCCCCGTCCCGATGCCCACGCTGGTGCCGCCGGTCAGCTGTTCGAATGCGAGTTTGAGATTCAGGCCGGCCTGCAGGCGGTCAAGACCCAGGATCGGCGGGAGCGAGGCGCCCCACCCCCCGGTGAGGAAGATATCCTGGGGTGAGGTGGTCCCGAACTGGCCCCCGAACAGCCCGTCGGGCCGCTCGAGATTCCTGGGCAAGCTCCCGTAATCCAGGACATTGACCGAGGCCCCGATCGCTCCCAGCGACGCGAGCGGAAAGCCGGCGGTCAGGGCGTCGTAGCTAGTATCCACGAGGTAGATCGCGTGCAGCAGGCTCACCTCCACCGCGTTCATCCGCGCCAGGCCAGCCGGGTTGAAGGACAGCGCGTTGAGGTCATCCGCCACCCCCACGAACGCTCCGCCCAGGCCGGCCGGCCGCGCGCCGGCCGGCAGCTTGAGCGCGACCCCTCCGGTCGTCCCCGTGCGCTGGGTTTCCGGAAAGCCCGGGCCCGCAGCCAGGGTCAGGAGCACCGCAAGTGCGTTACGGACGCGCCAGCTCGATCTTTCCAAGTTTCTTCTCCCCCGCCGGTGAGACGGCGGAATAATAGTAGACGCCCGGCGCGACCGGTCGTCCGTCGGCGTTACGGCCGTCCCATTCGGCATACCCGAACCCGTCCGCCTTGATCTCGCGGATCTTCTCCCCCGCGGAATCATACAGGCGGACCTCGGTGCGTGGCGGCATCATCCTGAATTTGAGCGTCCCTCCGACCGCCCGATCGGAACGAAAAGGTGTTGGATACACCAGCAGGTTCTTTAGATCACCCGCGCCGTCATCAATGACCACGCGGTTCGAAGCGGCCGCCGGCGCCGGAGGAGCGCCGGAACCAGCGGCGTTGCCGCCGAACCACACGGGCCCGCCGCGGAGTGATCGATACGTCCAGGTGAAGGTCGCGGACTGGCCGGGATTCAGGAGGACCGCCGGGCCCGCAGGGGCCGTGACGAGAAGCGCCTGTCCGGTTCCGAATGACGTCAGCGCCGAGGGCTGCACCGCGCCGACGGGGAACGCCCCCGTGTTGCTCACGGTCATGAGGACGGTGAAGAGCCGGTCCACGGCGACCCGGGTCGGCAGGGCCTCGATGGACGCCACAATCAGGCCCGGGGAGCCCACCGGCGCGGGGGGCCCGCCGGCGAAGAGCCACGATGCCGGGGCGCCCGAGACGGCGTTGACGCCGGAAACCGTGGTGGAGAGCGAGAGCGCCCCGGACGTGGTGACGGACACCGTCCAGGCCAGGACGAGTGTCCCTCCCGGCGGCAGCGTCGCCGGGAACCCCGTGGGGGAGGACGTGATCAGGATGCCGGCCCCGGAACCTCCGAGCAGGGGCGCCGGGATGCCGGTCAGGGCGACCTGCCCCGAGTTGGAGACGGTTAGGGTGACCGTCATCGACCACCCCAGCAGCGGCGCGGGGAACGCCAGGCCGCCGGTCAGGACCGGCGGGGCCAGGACAGCGCCCGGCAGCGGGACGACGGCGGAGGTCGCCACCGGATTACCGGTCGTCGCATCCGCGCCGGTCGCCGTGAAGCTGAACACCAAGTCACCGGCTCCGGATGCGGAAAATGTCCAGAAGAATGTCACGGCGGCACCCGACGCCAGGATCGCAGGCCCCGTCGCGCTGGCCGTGAGGGTCAGCGCTGCGGTGGAACCGGCCGGGGACGCGGAGGCCGTGACGGCATTGGCCGCCGTCTGTCCCGTGTTTGTGACCGTGAGACTTGCGGTGATCCACTGTCCGACCGAGACCGGGACCGCCGTCGTGGTGGCCGAAGAGACGAGCACGGCCGGCGTCAGGACCGCCGTGCCCGCCGTCCCCGCGCCCGTCACCAGCGCCCCGCTGCAGCTGGATCCCCCGGCCGACGCCGTGAAGGTCACGGTCCCGATGCCCGACGCGGAGTACGTGAAGACGAAGGTCTGGGAGGCGCCGGCCGTGAGCATCGCCAGGCTCGCCGGAACCGGGCCCGCTTCCAGCGTGACGGCCGCCGAGCCGGCAGCGTAGCTGGTCGCGGTGATCCCCGTCACATCCGCGCCTCCGGTATTGGTGATGGTGAGCGCCACGGTGAACCACCGTCCCACGGCCGTCGTTGCGGGCGCCACCACCGTCGTCGACAGGATCCCGGACGCTCCGATCGACGCGGGCCCCGAGGACACCGGGCCGGACGTCACGACCCAGCCGCCGTTCGCGTCGGTCGCCGTGACGGTCGCCGTAAACTTCAGCGCCCCGGCGGTCCCTGCGGTATACGCCCAGACAAGGTCCGCGCTGGCCCCGGACGCGAGCACGGGAATCACCGCCGGGCTCGACACCGCGACCACCGACCCGGGCCCCTCGACGAAGAGCAGGGGCGAGCCGGTGACATTCTGCGCATCCGCCTGGCCCGTGTTCGTCACCG
Source organism: uncultured bacterium (assembly GCA_964400385.1). GTDB lineage: Bacteria > Oederibacteriota > CAKKQC01 > CAKKQC01 > CAKKQC01 > CAYNUZ01. The sequence continues at coordinate 3,919 of CAYNUZ010000041.1, forward strand.
TGAGGGAGACCGTGATCGGCTGGCCGGAGCACGCGGCCGCGGGGCCGACCCACGGCACGCTGACCGCGAGCTGGGCCGGCGCCTGGACCACCGTGGCGGCCGTCCCCGCTGCCGCCACGGCCACGGGTACTCCGCCGCACAGTGTCGACCCCCCGGCCGTCATCGTGAAGGTGACCGACCCCGATCCGGCGGCGGTGAAGCTCCAGGCAAACGTCTGCGACGCCCCGGCCACGATCGATACCGGCCCGGCGGGGACGGGCCCAAGCCCCCCCGTCGCCAAGGCCCCTCCCGGTCCCGCGTACAGCGTCGCCGTCACCCCCGTGACCGGCAACCCGCCCGTGTTCGTGACCGTCAGCGCCACGCTGAACCACTGCCCCGCCGACACCTGCGCGGCGCTGGAGACGGCCGCCGTCAGGGCCCCGGCCGCCCCCACCGCCACCGGCGCCGTGGCGGCCGGCCCGCTCGCGACTGTCGCTCCGGAATTCACATCCGTACCGGACGCCGTCGTGGAGAGGTCGAATGTTCCCGCCGACGACCCGGTGTACGTCCAGGTGAACGTCTGTGCCGCCCCACCCGCCAGCGTCACCGGAAACGCGGGCGTCGGACCGACCGCCGTCGCCGCGCCGGTCCCGGCCAGCGTGACGACCGAGGCCGCCACACCTGCGGCGGGCGCCTGTCCCGTGTTCGTGACGGTCAGGGTCACGAGGAACGCCTGTCCCACGCACGCTGACGCCGGCACGGCGGCAGCCGCCGCCGCCAGCGTCGCCGGGGACTGGATCGTTTCAACCACCGCGCCCGCCGCCAGCACGGCCGTCGCCGCGCATGAAGTACCCGTCGCCGAGAGCGTGAACGATGCCGTCCCCGCTCCCGCCGCCGTGTACGTCCACGCGAACGTCTGGGAAGCACCGCCGACGAGCGTCACCGGCCCGGCCGGCGCCGGCCCGCTGACCGGCTGCACCAAGGGGCCGCCCGGCCCCACGAAGGCGGTGGCCGTGATCCCCGTCACGTCCGCCCCTCCCGTGTTGGTCACTGTGAGCGTCACCGAGAACACCTGCCCCGCCGACACGGTTCCCCCGCCGCCGGCCGTCCCGGCCAGTGCGCCGGCGGCCTGCACGAGCAGGCCCGCTGTCGCCCCGCCCGTGATCCCTGCCCCGCTGTTGGCGTCCGTCCCCGTGGCCGTGTTTGTCAGCGTCACCGCCCCGGACGTTGTCCCCGAATACGTCCAGGTGAATGTCACCGCCGCCCCGCCCGCCAGCGTCACCGGCCCGGCCGGGAACGGCCCCGCCATCCTGGTCACTCCCCCGCCTCCGCCCACCGCAAAGGGCCCGACCGGCGCCACGCCGGCCGCCGCCGCCTGACCCGTATTCGTCACGGTGAGGGTCACCAGCATCGAGTCGCCCGCACACAGGGCTGGCCGGTACGCCGTCGCCGCCGCCGCCAGCGCCGCGGCGGCCTGGACCGTGGTCGAAATCACCGCCGAAGCCAGCACCGGCGCGCCGGTGCAGTTCGCACCCGTCACGGTCAGGGAGAAGCCCACGAGTCCGGCGCCCGTGGCGGTGAAGGTCCACTCGAACGTCCGGGCGGCCCCCGGCGGGAGGGTCCCGCCCCCGGGTGGCGATGCCGTCGGCCCCGCGACCAGGCCGCCCCCCGGCCCAAGGACCACGCTCGGGGTGACGGCACTCACGTCGCTGCCGCCGGTATTGGTCACCGTCAGGCCCACCACGAGGACCTGCCCGATGGACACGAACGACGGCCCGGCCCCCTGCCCGGCCAGCATGCCGACCGGGGGGAGGGCGAACGCATCGGCCGACTGGGCCTGCGCCATCACGCAGCCCACGCCCGCGGTGACCCAGGCCGTGTTGCTGACGGGGACGGCAGCGCAGGCCGCGGTGGCGAAAATCGTCGTCGTCAGCGTCTCACCCGGATAGAGATAACTGAACGTCGTGAGGTGCCACCACCGCCCGTTGGGACCCAGGAAGTTCTCGTACAACCTGGTGAAGTCGTACGCGGTTCCCACGATGGTCAGCTCCGGGGGCAGCGTGTCGGTGATCTCCATGGCGGACACCGTGGCGCCGCCCGTATTCGTGACCGCGAGCTGATAGATTACCCCCTGGCCGGGTTGCGGTGATGGCGTGGTCCGCACCAGGTTCATCGAGATCCCGAGCGGCAGCGCCGACGGGGTGAACGAATCGGTCGGGCTCGCGGCCTCGACCGGCCCGCAGACGATGCCGCTTGCGGCCCAGGCGGCATTATCGGTCGGGCCGGGTCCGCACGCCGAGCCGTTGATGGTCACGGTCGCGGAATCACCCGGGTACATCGTGAGGAAGTTCCCCTGCCACGCCAGCACCCCGCTCGTCGCCCCGTTGAAGCTCGCGAATCCGCTATTCGGAAGCTGGCTGCTTTGGCCGCTGAACGAGAATCCGGAAGGCAGCGTGTCGGTGACCAGCAGGCTGGACAGGGTGGCGCCGGACACGTTCGTCACGAGGAGCTGGTAGCTGACCGGGCCGCTGCGGGTCGGGGTGGCGGGGGTGTGCGTCGAGACCACGGTGAGCGCCGGCGCCGGCGCCACGGCGAACGCGTCGCCCGGGCTGGCGGCTTGGACCGGCCCGCAGACGATGGACGTGGCCGCCCACCCGGTCGCGCTGGCCACACCCGTCCCGCAGACGGTCCCGAAAATCGTCACCGTCGCCGACTGGCCCGGGTACATCGTGATGAACGAGCCCTGCCAGGCCAGCACCCCGCTCGTCGCCCCGTTGTACGAAAGGAACCCGCTCGGCACGCTCGCGGACTGGGCCGCGAACGTGATTCCCGGCGGAAGCGTTTCGGTGATCATGAGGTTGGAGAGCGTGGCCCCCGAGGCGTTCGACACGACGATCCGGTATGAGACCGGCCCCCCGAGCTGGGGGACGGCCGGCTCCCGGCTCAGTCCCACCTGCAAGGAGGGCGGGCCGGCCACCGGAAACGCATCCGTCGGGCTCGTCGCCTGCACCGTCCCGCAGACGATCCCGGTCGCGGCCCAGGCCGTGTTCGAGATCGGCCCGGAGCCGCACAGGATCCCGTTGACCATGACCGTCGCGGACTGCCCCGGGTACATCGTGATGAACGAGCCCTGCCAGGCCAGCACCCCGCTCGTCGCCCCGTTATACGAGAGGAAGCCGCTGGGCACGTTCGCCGACTGGCTGACGAAGGTGACGCCCGCGGGGAGCGTGTCCGTCACGAGCAGGTTGGACAGCGTGGCCGCCGTGGCATTGGTGACCACGATCTGGTACGTCACCGGTCCGCCCGGGTCCGGCAGACCGGGGCTGTGGTTGACGACGACATCGAGCGCCGGCGGGCCGGCGGGGGTGAAGGCGACCGGCGGACCCGCAGCCTGGACCGGACCGCACGCGATCGTGCTCGCGGCCCAGGCCGTGTCGGAGATCGGACCCGTCCCGCAGACCGTGCCGTTGACCGTGACCGTCGCGGACTGGCCCGGGTACATCGTGATGAACGAGCCCTGCCAGGCCAGCACCCCGCTCGTCGCCCCGTTGTAGGCGAGGAACCCGCTCGGCACGTTCGCGGATTGGCTCGCGAACGTGATCCCGGCAGGGAGCGTGTCCGCGATGAGCAGGTTGGAGAGCGTCGCCCCGCCCGTGTTGGTCACCACGATCCGGTAGGTCATCGGCCCGCCCGGGTCGGGCACTCCCGGAGTCAGGGTCGTCACGACGCTCAGCGGCGGTGTCGCGGGCAAGGTGAACGCCTCCCCGGCGGCGGCCTCCAGGCCGCTGCAGATGCCGGTGCTTGCGGTCCACGCCGTGTTGGAAATCGTCCCTGAGCCGCACACGGTGCCGTTGATCGTCACCGTCGCCGACTGGCCCGGGTACATCGTGATGAACGAACCTTGCCAAGCCAGGACCCCGCTGGTGGCCCCGTTATACGAAAGAAACCCGCCCGGAACGTTCGCGGACTGGCTGGCGTACGTAATGCCGGACGGCAGCGTGTCCACGATCGTCAGGTTTGAGAGCGTCGACCGCGAGGTGTTAGTGACCAGCAGGGTGTAGGTCACGGGGCCTCCCGGTCCCGGCGTCCCGGGCTGGTGGCTCACCGCGACGGTCAGCCGCGGATCAACCGGCAAGTCATTGGAGGAGACCGGACCGGTCGAGACGGCGCCGCCCGCCCCCGTATCGGAGCCGGAGACCGTCGTGGTGAGGAGCAGCCCCCCCGCCGTCGCCCCGGTCAGCGTCCACGTGAAGACGAGGGACGCGCCACCGGCCAGGGTGACGGGCATCGGCGGGGTCGGACCGGCGGTGACCGTGGCCGTGCCGCCGCCGGACTGCGCGAAGGGAGGCGAGGAGACCGTCACGCCGGTCGCCGAGGCCTGGCCGGTGTTCTGGACCGCGAGGGTGACCCGGTAGGCCTGGCCGGCGCACACCTGGATGGCGTTCTGGGAGAGCGAGGCGGCCAGCACCGCCCGGGCCTGGATCAGGGTGGTGGCGGACGCCGCCACGGAGAGCGTGAAACCGCCGCACGCACTCCCGGAAGCCGTCATCGTGAACGTGACGGTCCCGGCCCCCGACGCCGAGTACGTCCATGTGAACGTGGTCGCGGACAGCGGCGTCAGCGTCAGCGGGCCCGGCGGCACCGGGCCGCCGACCGGCGAGACCAGTCCGCCGCCGGGCCCCACGAACACAGTCGCCGTCACTCCATCCACCGGCGCCCCCCCGGTGTTGGTGACGGTCAGCGTCACGCTGATCCACTGGCCGGTGAACACCTGGACGGCGGAGAGGCCGGCCGCGGCGAGCGCGCCCGGCGGCACCACTTGCACCACCGGCGACGGGCGGGGCCCCGAGGTGAGCGCCGCTCCCGAATTCGCGTCCATGCCGGCGACGGTGGTGGTCAGGGTCACGGCGCCGGGTGACGTTCCGGCGTAGGTCCAGCTGAACGTCAGTGACGCGCCGCCGGGAAGGGTCACGGGCAGCGGCGGCGTCGGGCCCGCGAGCGACGTCATTCCGCCCGGGCCGTCGATTGCGAAGGCGGTCCCGGGCACCCCCACCGATGCCGCGTCCGCTTCGCCCGTGTTGGTGACGGTCAAGGTGACCATGATGGGCTGCCCGACGCAGACCAGCGTCGAGGCGGCCGCCACGTCCGCCTGCAGGGCCGCCGGGGTCTGGACGACCGCCGTCGTGCCCCCGGCAACCGCCACGGCTACCGGGAGGCCCTGGCACAGCGTCGAGCCCAAGGCGGTCATCGTGAACATGACCGGGCCGGAACTCACCGCCGTGAACGTCCACACGTACGTCGTGGCCTCGGCCGGGGCGAGGGACATCGTACCTGCTGGTGCCGAAATCAAGGTGACGAGGGCGCCTCCGGTACCGGCATACAGGGTCGCCGCCAGCGCGGTCACTCCGAGCCCCCCGGTATTCGTCACCGTGAGGGCCACCCCGAAGACCTGGCCGATGGAGACCCGCACCGGCGGGGACGCCGTCGCCGCCAGCGCGCCCGTGGCGGTCACCACCTCCGGCCCGGAGACGACCGGAGCGGTCGACACGGGCAGGACCGAGTTGGCGTCCGTGGCCAGGACCGTCGTCGAGAGGCTGAACGTCCCCACGGACGACCCTGTGAAGGTCCAGGTGAACGTCCGGCTCGAACCGCCCGGTAGGCTCGCGGGCATCGGAGGATTCGGCCCCGCGGCGGGGTTGCCTCCCCCGGTCCCGCTCGCAAGGAATCCGGGAATGGTGAGGCCGTTCGCGGCGGCCTCGCCCTGATTGGTCACCGTGAGCTCCACCAGGAATGGGGAGCCGGCGCAGACGGTCCCGGGGGCAACCGCGAGATCCGCCGCCAAGGCGGCGGGCGTCTGGACGGTCGCGGAAACGATCGCCGCTCCCAGGACCGGCCCGCCGCAGGCCAGTCCGGCGGCCGTGGCCGAGAACACAACGAGCCCGGACCCGGACGCCGAATAGGTCCAGACAAACGTCGTCGCGCTCCCGCCAACCAGGTTGAGCGGGCCGGCCGGGGACGGACCTCCGACCCAAACCGCCGAGGGTGCGCCGGGGCCGAGGAAAATGGTCGCCGTGATTCCGGAAACGTCGACCGCGCCTGCGTTCGTCACCGTCATGCTGACCGCGAACCATTGGCCCACGGACACCGTCACCGGGGCTGCCGCGGCAGCGGCCAACGCCGACGTCGCCGCAACCGACGCTCCGGCGGACGCCGTGGTCGAAACCGGCCCCGAGATCCCCGCGTCGATTCCACCGACGCTCGAAGTGAACACGACCGAACCGGCCGTGTTTCCACTGAACATCCAGACGAAGGTCTGATTCGCGCCGGGGCCGATCGAGACCGGCCCCGGCGGAACCGGGCCTGTGACCACGTTCACTCTCCCGCCACCCGATGTGACGATCACGGTCGCGGTGACGCCGGTGAGCGTCGCCCCGCCGGTGTTCGTCACGGAGACCGACACATCGAACGACTGTCCTGGGCACACGCCCGAAGGCGCCACCGTCAGCGTCGAGGACAGGGCGGCCGGAACACCGAAGCGGATGACGCGCCAGTTCTGCTCACCCACGGTACGATATTCCGTGCCCGCGACGACAAAGCTCCCTTCTGGACCGGTCGCGACGACCTCGGGGTTGTCGTCGTAGTTTTGCGGGTCGTTATAAACTGTCGACCACTCAAGGTTCCCCGCGGGGCTGTAACTGCGCACCAGCCAGTCCTCCCCCTCGCCCGTGGTCTGCACGGAGCCGGCGACCAGGATCGAGCCGTCGCTGGCCACGGCGACGCTGTTTGCGGTGTCCGCAAGGTGTGAAGAGTCGTCAAAGTCCGTGGTCCACAGAAGCGCTCCTGCCGGGCTGAGCTTTCGGATCCGCCAGTTATCGCTCTGGCCGATATCAAATCGGGTTTCCGTACCGACGACGATGATGTTGTCCGAGGCGTCCGTCGCGACGTCGTTCACGGCGGCGACAAATCCGTCGGTCGCCTCAAAGGTCGTTGCCCACAGGAGCACGCCGCCCGGAGAATATTTTTCGACATGCCACGCCTCGGTGCTCAGGGCGGTGTCGATGTCGCCAACGAAGATGGCGTTGCCGGCGGAGTCGGATGCGACCTTTTCAGCGCTGGAAGGTTCGGTCGGGGTCGGATACGGGATATCCCAGACCAACCCGCCTCCACTGTTGTACTTCTGCATGTCCCATTGGAAGCTGTCTCCACCGCCGGCGACAAGCAGGTTGCCGAACGGATCGCCGGCCACGCCATGGGCCTCGGTGTAGGTGGGACCTCCCGTCTGCCAAAGCGGCGCGCCGCCCGAATCGTACGCAATGATCCAGAGCTGGCTGCACCCGCATCCGCCGTTTCCGTTCCAGCCGGCGGAGATGATATTGCCGAAAGCGTCCAAGGCGAGGTCAAACGGATGTTCCAGGTATTCCCCGGGTGTGGTCAGGGATTTCGACCAGAGGAGGCCGCCGGACGCGTCCCAGGCTCTCAATCCCCATGGCCCGCTGGTGGAGCCCAGAACAAAGGTCCGGCCGGCCGAGTCGATCGCGGCGCCCTGCGCGGCGTCGTAGGAGCCGAAGGTCGTGTTGTAGTCCGTGCTCCAGAGGAGGACGGGGCCGAGGGCTCGCGCAGCCGAGGCGAGCGAGAGGGCCACGGCAAGCCCGGCGGAAAGGCGGTACAGGCGGCTCATGCTCCCGGGGACCATCGTAACCCAGCCGGTCTGACCCGCCCGGGGGCGGATTTAGTGCGTGCCGGGCAGGGGGACGGGCGCGAAGGGCTTGGGGTTGTTGATGTCGCCCGCGGCGGGTTCCGGCGCCGGCGCGGCGGCCGGGGCAGGGGCAGCAATCTCAAACTCAAGATCCGGCGAAGCTGGAGCCTCGGCTTCGGGATGGGCGGGATCCACGGGGACGATCTTGACCACGTAGGCTCCCGGCGGCATGCCGGCCAGCGCATATGTCGTGTCGGTGATCGGCTTCTCCGTCAGCGCAAGGAATCCTGCATCCGTCCTTTGCCGGACCAGCACCTTGTACGCCTGGGCCATCGGCCCCCAGGCCACGACCGGCTCCACGCCCGCCTTGGCGATGTGCAGGTTCCACGCCGGCGCGGGCGGCGCGGCCGCGGTGTCGCGGCTGCGGCCGAACTGGGCCGAGAGCTGGAAGCGCTGGGACGAGCCCAGCTCCCCGGACGCGGCGTTGGCGAAGTCGAGCTTGAAGAGCATCGTCCGGCCCATCACTTCCAGCGGATACTTGACGCCCAGCCCCAGCGTCAGGCCGCCGAGCGCCCCACCGCCGCGCCAGCCGCCGCGCACCGTCAGCATGTCGAACGCGGTCAGCTCGATCCCGAGGTTGGCGGTGAACCCGACGTCCACCGCGACCCGCGTGTCGAGGGCGGCCAGCCCCTTGAAGTCGCGGTTGAAGTCGCGCGCATAGCTCGCGCCCGCGACCCAGCTGAGCGGCATGAGGCCCGCCCCGCCGACCCCGCCCAGGTTGTCCAGCATCGTGCCGACGCGCAGCCCGTCCACGGGCGAATCCCAGAGGGCGCCGCCCGAGATCCCCAGGCCCGCCAGCGTGCTCCCGGTGAGCTGCTGGAACGTCAGCTTGGCGTTCGCGCCCGCCTTGAGGCGGTCGAGGCCGAGCACCGGCGGCAGGCCGACGCCCCAGCCCGCCGTGAAGAAGACGTCCTCCGCCGACCCGTTTCCGGAGAGCCCGCCGAAGAGCCCGCCCGCCTGTTCGAGGGTGTGCGGCAGCGCCCCGTAGTTGAGGAGGTTGAGCGACGCCGCGCCGGTCCCCAGCCACGGCAGCGGCAGCGCGCCCTCCAGGACGTCGTAGTAGGAGTCCGCGAGGTACGAGGAGTGCATGAAGGAGAACTCCATCGCGCTGACGTTGGCCAGCCCCGCGGGGTTCCAGGTCAGGCTGTTGAGGTCGTCGGCCAGCCCCACGAACGCCCCGCCCATCGCGGTCGGCCGGGCGCCGGCGGGGAGCTTGAGCCCGTTGCCGCCCGTGCTCCCGGCCCCGCCCGCGAACGCATGCGCGCTCAGCATGGCCATGAGGACCGGCGCGGCGAAGCGGCGGGCGCAGCCCTGAGCGAGCCTGGCGAGTCGAAGGGTCACTTGCCCACCTCCAGCTTGCCGATCTTGCGCGGGCCAGACGGGGCCTGGATCACGTAGAAGTAGACCGCCGGGACCACCTGGGTCCCCGACCCGTTCCGGCCGTTCCAGTCGATGGCCCCGAGGCGGTCCGCCTGCAGCTCCGCCACGAGCTCGCCGGCGGCGGTGTAGATCCGGACCTTCGCGTCACCCGGCAGGCGTCGGAACTTCAGCGTCCCCTGCCCCGCGTGGTACGGCTGCGGATAGAGCTGCGCGTCGGTCAGCGAGCCGCCCGCGGTCACGGTGACCGGCGCCGACGTGACCGTGGCCGCGGTGGGGGCGTTGGCCGCGCCCGCCGCACCCGCGAACGTCACGCTGCCGTCCTTGTCGGCCCGGTACGTCCAGTTGAACGTGGCGGACTGGCCCGGGACCAGCTGCGGCACGGAGGCCGGCGACGGACCGGCGGTCAGCGCGACCGCCCCGTTGCCCGAGGTCGCGATGAAGGTCGGGCCCACGTTGTAGGCGGTCGCCGTCCCGATGTTCTTCACGGTCAGCGACAGCGCGAAGGACTGGCCCACGGCGATGGACCCGACCGACGGGGTGACCGCCACGACCGACAGGACCGCATCCGAGATCGGCAGCGCCGCGGTCCCGGCAATGAACCGGGCGAAGGCCGCGCCCGAGTTCAGGTCCTGCCCGGACACGGTCGTCGAGTACGTCATCGTCCCGCCCACGGCCGCGGTGACCGTCCAGGTGAACGACACGGTGGCGCCGGACGCGATCGCGACCGGGAAGCCGGTGGGGGTCGCGGTCACGGAGACACCCGAGCCGGTCAGGTCGAGCACCGGCAGGGGAATGCCCGTCGCCGTGGCGCCACCCGAGTTCGAGAGGGTCAGGGTGATCGTGAACGGCACGCCGGCCGCGTGCGCGCCGGCCGACGCGTCGAGGACCCCCGTCACCGCCGGCGGGGTCTGGACGAGGTTGGCCACCGCGACGGTGGCCGCGCCGACGACGGGGCCGCCGCTGTTCGCGTCCAGGCCGCTCGCGGAGAACGTGAGGTCCACCGCGCCGGCGCCCGTGGTGCCGAAGACCCAGGTGAAGGTCTGCGCGAGGCCGGCCGCCAGTGTGACGGGCCCGGCGGGCGTCGGACCCGAGGAGAGCGTCAGCCCCGCCCCGGAGCGGTCCGCATACGTCGGCAGCACATTGACGGCGTCGGCGCCGCCCGTGTTCGTGACCGTCATCGTCACGGTGATCGCCTGCCCCACCGTCACCGGCGACGGGTACACCGCGTACGCCGCGGCAAGGCGGGCCGGCCCCGTCGCGGTCCCGGTGATCCCGCCGGTCGCCAGGACGGCCGTGGCCGCGCAGGTGGCGCCCGTGGCCGTCGTGCTGAACCGCGTCACGCCGGTTCCCGTCGCGGACACCGTCCAGACGAAGGTCTGGGCGCTGCCGGGCAGGAGGGACACCGGGCCCGCGGGGGCGGGGCCGGAGACCACCGAGGTCGCGGCGCTGCCCG
>CAYNUZ010000042.1:0-14097 GCA_964400385.1 uncultured bacterium
AGGCCGCCCCGGCGAGCGCCGCGGCCGCCGCGGCCCGCCGCCGCCCGCGCAGCCACAGCCACGGGAGAAGCACGAAGGGCAGCACCTTCAGGGCGCCCGCGAGCCCGAGCAGGGCGCCCCCGGCCGCGTCCCTCCCCCGCGCCACCCACCACAGGCCCCAGACCTCGGCGAGCAGGAGGAGGAGGTTCACCTGGAGGAATTCCGCGTTGACGAGGAGGAACCGGCCGCAGAGCAGCAGCGGCAGCGCGATCTCGATCGAGCCCGGCGACACCGCCCCGCGCCGCGGCCACCAGCTCCAGCGCCCGCCGTACGCCCACCGGGCCAGCAGGCGGAGGAGGGCGCCCAGCGCGGCGAGATTCCCGGCCAGCCACACGGCACGGGCCCCGGTCTCCGACCAGCGGGCGAGCCACGCGAGCGGGATGCAGGCCAGCGCGAAGGCCGGGGGCCAGGTGCAGGCGCCCCACGGACAGCCGTGGTAGAGGTCCCCGCGGGCCAGCGCCGCCTCCCCGGTCCAGGTATAGAGGCGGAAATCACCCGGACGGCCGGCATCGCGCGCGCCGTGCACGACGGCCACCGCCAGGAGGCCCAGCACGAGGGCCCGCTGCAGCGGGACCGGGAACCGTACGTCCCGAAGCCGCGCGGTCACCGGGCCACGCGGCATCCGCGGGAGCGGCTCCCGCGGCGGTGCGGGCCGGCTACGCTGCGCCACCTGCAGGAGCTAGGCGGTACGCGTGCTGGAGGTACTGGGCCAGCATGCGGTTCGTGTTGAAGAACGCGCCGTTGAACGCGATCGTCCGCCGCATGATCTCGATGAACCGGTCCCGGTCCTTGTAGTAGCAGGGCAGGACCGCCTTGGACAGCTTTTCGTACAGGGCATGCGCCACCTTGCGGTCGTTGGCGGGGCTTTCGGGTTCCGCCACGAACTCCCCCACCGCCCACCCGGTCGCCCACTCGAGGTGCCCCTCCACCCACCACCCGTCGAGGACCGAGAGGCTCGGCACCCCGTTCATGGCGGCCTTCATCCCGCTCGTCCCCGAGGCCTCCATGGGCGGGCGGGGCGTGTTCACCCAGATGTCGCACCCGGCACACAGGACGCCGGCCACCTCCATGTCGTAATTCTCGAGGTAGGCGACCGGGACCTTGCCCTTGAGCTGCTGCGCGATCTCGTAGACCCGGCGGATCAGCGCCTTGCCCTCGGCGTCGCGGGGATGCGACTTGCCGGCGAAGGCGATCTGGAGGGGGCCGACGTACCGGGTCATCGAGATCAGCCGCTCCAGGTCGTCGAAGAGCAGCATGGGCCGCTTGTAGGCCGTGGCCCGGCGGGCGTAGACCAGGGTGAGCGCGTCCCGGTCGAATTCCGCGCCCGTGCGGGCCCGGACCAGGTCCACGAGGGCCTGCTTGGATTCGAGGTGCGCCTCCCACAGCTCGGCCGGGGGGATCGCCAGCGCGTTGCGCAGCATCACCGGGTCGGCCCGCCACTCCGGCACCCACCGGTCGAAGAGGCGCTGCATCGGCGGCGCCGCCCACGTCGGCGCATGCACCCCGTTCGTGATGCTCCGGACGTCCGTCGCCGGGAACATCGCGCGCGACACCTCGCCGTGCCGCAGCGCCACCCCGTTCACGTACCGCGCCATCGCGATGGCGAGCACGGACATGTTCAGCTCCCCCGGCGGGACCAGCCGGGCGAGGATCGCACGGCCCGCGGCGGGCACCAGCGCCTCGACGAGCTCCGGCGCGAACCGGTCGTGGCCGGCCGGGACCGGGGTGTGCGTCGTGAAGACGCAGGACGCCTTCAGCGCCGGCAGGGGGTCGGCGCCCGACGCCGCCAGCTCCTCCCAGAGCGGGAGGGCCAGGAGCGCCGCATGGCCCTCGTTCATATGGAACACCTCGAGGGCGGCGTGGCCGAGCGCCCGCAGCATCCGGAAGCCGCCGACGCCCAGCAGCAGCTCCTGCCGCAGCCGGTGCTCGTTGTCGCCGCCGTACAGGTCGTCGGTGAGCCGCCGGTCGGCGGGATCGTTCTCCGGCAGGTCCGTATCCAGCAGGATGACCGGGACCGAGGCGCCCGCATGCCCCTGCACGAGGTAGCGCCACGCGCGCGCCGTGACGGTGCGTGACCCGATCTCCACGGTCACGCGGGGGGCCAGCGGCTCCAGCACCCGCTCCGGCTCCCAGACGACGGGCGATTCCGTCTGCCCGCCCTGCGGATCGAGCGTCTGCACGAAGAAGCCCTTCCGGTAGAGCAGCGTCATGACGACGAGGGGCGCACCCATGTCCGCGGCCGACCGGATCGTGTCGCCCGCCAGGACGCCGAGCCCGCCGGAATAGGTCGGGATCGACGAGGCCAGCGCGATTTCCATCGTGAAGTAGGCGACGCGACGCGGGGGCGTGTCGGGCATGGTCCAATGTTCTACCGTGCCGGGGCACGGCGCGCAACTGCGGTCAGGCGGCCGCCGCGCCGCCCCCGGGCGCCGCCGCATCCAGGCGCCGCGCCAGCTCGACCCGGTCGCTCACGTCGGTGATGCGCACCAGCAGCATGATCTTGACGCCGTACCGCACCTGCGTCGCGACGAGCAGGCCGTGGAAGGCCCGGTCCGCCGCGGGCCGGTACACCAGCTCGCGGCGGCAGACCGTCCCGCCGCTCGTCTCCTTGAGCATGAGCACCGCGTCGATCGCGCCCCAGCTCCGCGTGCCGAAGGCGGCGGCGGCCACCTCCGCGGGGTCCGCCCCGGGCGCCAGCCCGAGGAGTTCCCGGGCCCGGCTGTTGGCCTCCACCGCGACCCGGGCGATCGGGTCCACCACGACCAGGCCGTCCGAGGTCTGGTCCACCATGTAGCGCCGCAGCGATTCCGACTGCGCCAGGGATTCCTGCGCCCGCTGCCGCGACCCCGCCAGCAGCCAGGTGAAGAAGGCGATCGTCACGAGGTGCGGGAAGACGAACGCCAGGGACAGGTGGGGCATCGCGACGAAGGCGTACCCCGCCAGCGTCGCGGCCAGGGAGACCGCCAGGTACCAGGCCATGGAGTGGCGCCCCGGCAGGCTGGCGCTCACGCACGCGATCACCGTCACCAGCCCCAGGACCGTCTGCGCGCTGAAGGCGTTGAGGGCCGCGATCCGGACGGACCAGACCGTGGCGACGCTCGCGGCCACGGTCAGCAGCATGGGCAGGCGGTCACGCACCCAGGGGAGGTAGGACGAGGCCCCCGCGGCCAGGAAGACGGCGGACAGGATGAGGCGGTCCCGCCACGGGTCCACGGCCCCGGGATCGCCCAGGAGGTGGACCGGCCGGAAGGCGGGGATCACCAGGACGCCGAGGAAGAGGGAGGCGCGGATCGCGGCGACCTGCCGCGCGGTCATCGGGGGACGGACCCGGCCGGAAGGGAGGACCGCCCCGCCGGAAGGGCGGGTGCGCATCAGGGCCTCGACGCCGCCGGACCCGGGGGCGGCGCCGTCGGCCCCCATCGTCAGATGAGGCGGCCTACCGCCCGGGCCACCGGCCGGGCATCCCGCATGAGCGCGGCGAACCGGGCGGGCAGGATGGACTGCTCGCCGTCGGACTGCGCGTCCTCCGGCTTGTGGTGCACCTCGATGATCAGGCCGTCCGCCCCCGCCGCGATCGCCGCCATGGAGATCGGCGCCACCAGGCTCCACTTGCCCGTGGCCTGGCTGGGATCGGCGAAGACCGGCAGGTGCGTGAGCTCCTTGAGGACCGGGATGGCGTTCACATCGAAGGTGTTCCGCGTGTAGTCCTCCACCGCGCGGATGCCGCGCTCGCAGAGGATCACCTGGTCGTTGCCGCGCGAAAGGATGTACTCCGCCGCCTGCAGGTACTCCTTGAGCTGGGCGGAGAGGCCGCGCTTGAGCAGCACCGGCCGGCGGGACAGCCCGACTTCCTTGAGGAGCTCGAAGTTCTGCATGTTGCGGGCGCCGACCTGGAGCACGTCGGCATACCGCGAGACCAGCTCGACGTCCCGGGTGTCCAGCACCTCGGTGACCACGGCCAGTCCCGTGGCCTCGCGCGCGTCCGCCAGGTAGCGCAACCCCTCCTCGCCGAGGCCCTGGAAGCTGTAGGGGCTCGTGCGCGGCTTGAACGCGCCGCCGCGCAGCGCCGTGGCGCCGGCGCGCTTGACCGCCCGGGCGATCGCGATGACCATCTCGCGGCTTTCGACCGAGCACGGGCCGGCGATGACGGCGATCTTCTTCTCGCCCGCCGTGAAGCCCCGCGCGCGCACGATGGTCGTCTTCGGGTGCGCCTCGCGGCTGACCAGCTTGAAGGGGGCGAGGACCGGCATGACCTTCTCCACGAACGGGTAGCTCATAAGCGCCACGCCGCTCAGCACCCGCTCGTCGCCGATCACGGGAATCACGGTCCGCTCCTTGCCGCGCGACACGTGCGGGGAGAGCCCCAGCGACTTGATCTTGGCGATCAGCTTCTGGATGTCGCGCTCGGTGGCCGCCGGTTTCAGGACGATAATCATGGGTCGCTAGTGTATCACAGGATCGCGCGCAGGGCGCCGAGCAGCCGCCGGTGGTCCGCGGGCGTCCCGATGGTGATCCGGACGTACCGGGCCAGGGAGGGGTGCCCCAGCGGGCGCACGATGATCCCCCGCCGCTCCAGCGCCCCGGCCACCGCCCGGCCGTCGCGCCCCGTGTCCACCAGGACGAAATTCGTGTGGCTCGGGACCACGCGCATCCCGAGGGCCCCGAGCCCGCGCGCCAGCGCCGTCCGGCCCGTCCGGACCAGCCGCAGGGTCCGGCGCACGAATCCCCGGTCGCCCCACGCCGCCAGGGCGGCGGCGGCGGACAGGGCCCCCACGTTGAACGGCTGCCGCAGCCGCTCCAGCGGGGCCATGACCGGCGCGGGGCCGAGGCCGTAGCCGATCCGGAGCCCCGCCAGGCCGTGGAGCTTCGCGAACGTGCGCACCGCGACGACCCGCAGGCCCCGCCGGATGAGCGCGACCGTGTCGGGGAACTCGGCGCCGGCCGCGAACTCGGCATAGGCCTCGTCGAACAGCACGACGAGGTGCGCGGGCAGCCGCCGCAGGAAGGCCGCCACCTCGGCCCGGGTCACGATCGTGCCGGTCGGGTTGTTCGGGTTGCACACGATCACCAGCCGGGTCCGGCGGGTAACCGCCGCGGCCATCGCCGGCAGGTCGTGGCGGTGGGCGCGCAGCGGGACTTCCACGGCGCGCGCCCCTGCGCCGCGCACTGCATGCGCAAAGACGGAAAAGGAGGGCGTCGCCATCACCGCCTCGTCGCCCCGCCGCAGGTACGCGTTGGCCGCCAGCACCAGGAGCTCGTTCGACCCGTCCCCGAGCACGACCTGGTCCGGGGCGAGGCGGAACCGCCCGGCGATCGCCCGCCGCAGGGCCGGGTACCCGATCTCCGGGTAGAGGTGGGCCGACGCGATGCCCCGCCGCAGGGCCGCCAGGGCGCGCGGGGAGGGGCCCAGCACGTTCTCGTTGGAGGCCAGCTTCACGATGCGGCGCACGCCCCACCGGCGGCGGATCTCCGCGTGGGTCTTCCCCCCGTGGTAGGCCTCCAGCGCCATGACTTCCGGGCGGGCCAGCGCCGGCGCCCCGGCGGCCCGGGCCCCCAGGAATCCCCGCCTCATCGCCCGACCGCCCCCGCGGCGGGAAAACTGCCCAGCACCTTCACGGACGTGGCGGCCCGCTTGAGGAGCCCGAGCACCCGGCCCAGCCGCGCGTCCTCCAGGTGGCCCTCCGCATCGAGGAAGAACCAGTACTCCCAGGGACGCCGGCGCGACGGGCGGGACTTGATCGAGGAGAGGTTGATGCCAGCGCGGTGGAAGGGCTCCAGCATGTCGTGGAGCGCCCCCACCCGGTCCTGCCCCGAGATCATCAGCGCGGTCTTGTCGTGCCCCGTGGGCCGGCTCCAGGTCTTCGCCAGGACGAGGAGCCGCGCCCGGGCCCGGCCGCGGGGATCGCCCAGCACCGCCTCCGCGCAGATCTTGACCTCCGACTCCACGAACTGGTCGAGGGTGCGGTTGACCACGCCCTCCGAGGCGCTCTCCACCGGGACCACGCCGTAGTCCGCCATCCGCCGGTCCACCTCGTAGAAGACCCGCTCGATGGAGAGCCCCGGGGCGACCTCGGCCAGCGAACCGAACCGCGCGCGGGCCGCCGCGACGCTGTCCCCGTCCGCCGGCCCGGCGCACGCGACCCGCTCCGCGGACCCCACCGACCGGGACGCGGAGAGGATTTCCCGCCAGACGGCCCGCAACGCGGATTCCGTGACGGGGCCCGGATTCCGGCGGACCAGGGCCCGCAGGAGCTGTTCCTCGCGCCCGGGCGCCAGGGCCGGCAGGCGCTCGCGGCGCTTGATCCGGGCGACGGCTGCGCCGAGGCGCATGCGCCGGTTGAGGAGGGCCAGCAGGGCGCGGTCCACGCGGTCAATGGACCGGCGGACGCGGCCGAGCTGGTTCAGCCGCGCCGGCACGGGGGGAACACCCCGGTCACCGCCGGGAACGGGACAGGGTGAACGAGAAGGTCTCGATCACGGGATTGACGAGGACCTTCCCGGACAGGCGCGCCACCTCCCGCTCCGCCGCCGCGCGGGACAGGCCGCCGTCGAGCGTGAGCCAGAAGTGCTTGCCGACCCGGACGTCCCGGACCGCGCGGAACCCGAGCGACCCGAGCGCGGTGCGGACCGCCTTCCCCTGCGGATCGAGGACCTCGGCCTTGAGCCCGACCGACACCCGCGCGAGCCAGTGGGCGTTCCGGGCGCGGGGACGGGTCGTGCGCCGCCCGCTCATGCGCGGGCGGCCTTGCGGGGGATCCGGAGGCGGCGGTAGACGGCGTCCACGTTGCGCAGATAATACCGCGGGTCAAAGCACTCCTCCAAGCGCGCCGCCGGGAGCCGCCGCCGGACCTCGTCGTCCCCGGCCAGCGCCTCCCGGAAGGGCCGCCCGCCCTCCCACGACGCCATCGCATGCGCCTGGACGAGGCGGTAGGCCGCGTCGCGCGTGGCGCCCGCGCCCACGAGGGCCAGCAGGACCCGCTGCGAGTAGATCAGCCCGCCCGTCCGGTCCAGGTTCTCGCGCATCCGGACCGTGTCGATCCGGAGGCCGTCCAGGACCCGGTTGCACAGCGACAGCATGTAGTCCACCAGGATCGTCGCGTCCGGGAGCGCCACCCGCTCCGCGGACGAGTTCGTGAGGTCGCGCTCGTGCCAGAGGGCGATGTTCTCGAACCCCACCATCGCCTGGGCGCGCACCTCGCGGGCCAGGCCGCAGATCCGTTCCGACAGGATCGGGTTGCGCTTGTGCGGCATGGCCGAGGAGCCCTTCTGCCCCGCGGCGAACGGCTCCTCCATCTCGCGGATCTCGGTCCGCTGCAGGTTGCGCACCTCGGTGGCGAACTGCTCCAGGGAACCGGCGATGATCGCCAGGGTGGCCAGATACTCGGCATGCCGGTCCCGCTGGAGGACCTGGGTGGACACCGGCGCCACCGCGAGCTTCAGCCCCCGGAGCACCTCGGCCTCGATGGCCGGCGGCAGGTGCGCGTAGTTGCCCACCGCCCCGGAGATCTTGCCCACGGCCACGGTCGCGCGGGCCCGGCGCAGGCGCACCAGGTTCCGCTCCGCCTCCGCGTAGTGGAGGGCGAACTTGAGGCCGAGGCTGGTGGGCTCCGCGTGCACCCCGTGGGTCCGGGCCACCGTCACCGTCTCCCGGTGGACCGCGGCCAGCCGGCGCAGGCGTGCGGCGTATCCCGACAGCGCCGCCTCGAGGACCACCGTGGAATCGCGCAGGGCCATGGAGAGCGCGGTGTCCACCACGTCGTACGACGTGAGCCCCATGTGGATGAACCGGGCGTCCCGGCCGACGCGCTCCCCGACCGAGGCCAGGAAGGCCAGCACGTCGTGCTGGGTCCGCTTCTCGTGGTGGTCGATGCGCGCCACGCTGAACCCGGCGCGCCGCTCGATGTTCCGGAGGCTCGCGCGGGGGATCTTCCCGCGGCGGGCGAACGCCCGGCAGACGGCCAGCTCGACCGCCAGCCAGCGCCCGAACCTGGCTTCCTCCGCCCAGATCGCCCCCATCGCGGGGAGCGTGTAGCGGCGGATCATGCCAGCTGCGCCAGCTCCTCGGACCGGACCCGCGCCGCGTGCACGGCTTCCTGCATGATCCCGCCCCAGCCCTTGGCCTCGAGGGCCTTGATGGCCGCCTCGGTCGTCCCGCCCGCGGAGGTCACCTTCTTGCGCAGCGCCGCCGGATCCTCCATCGTGAGGCTCAGCATCCGCGCCGCGCCGTACATCGTCTGCACCGCCAGGGCGCGCGACGTCTCGGCCGACAGCCCCTCGGCGACCCCGGCGGCCACCAGCGCCTCCACCAGGGCGAAGAGGTACGCGGGACCGCTGCCGCTCAGCGCGGTCACCGCGTCCATCTGGTCCTCGTCCACCACGACGGCCTCGCCGATCGCGTTGAACAGCTTCACCACCATCTCCCGGTGCGTCGCGGACGCGTGGGTCCCCAGGGCGATGCCCGCGGCCGTCTCCTGGACCAGCGCGCAGGTGTTCGGCATCACGCGGATGACCGCGACCGGGCGCGGGCACTTGGTCTCGATGACCCGGATCGGGATGCCCGCGGCGATCGAGATGAGGAGCTGGTGGCCCCCGAAGGTGTCCGCGACCTCGTCGAGGACCTCCTTGACCGACTGCGGCTTGACCGCGAGCATGACCGTCTCGCACTCCCGCACCACGCCCAGGTTGTCCCGGGTCGTCTTGACCTTGTACCGGCTCGAGAGGTGCTCCAGCCGCTCGCCCTGCATGTCGCTGACCAGCAGGTACCCGGGGTCCATGAGCTTCGCCTTCAGGATGCCGGCGATCAGGGCTTCCGCCATGTTGCCGCCGCCGATGATTCCCAGTCTCGTCATAGTGGTCTCCTTGCGCCAAAGATTGCGGTCCCGACCCGTACGAGCGTGCTCCCTTCCTCCACGGCGGCCTCGAAGTCGCCGCTCATGCCCAGCGAGAGCGTTCCGAACGCGGGGCCGGCACGTTCCCGCCCCCGCCGCAACACCTCCCGCGCGGCCCGGAAGCCCTCCCGCAGCACCGGTTCCGTGGCCGCATGCGCCCCGATCGCCATCACGCCGCCCATACGAAGATACGGGAGTTTCAGGCAGAATTCAATGAATTCTTCGGCATGGGCGGCGGGGACGCCTCCCTGCCCCGCGGCCCCCGCGACATTGAGCTGGACCAGCGATTCCACGGGCCTGCCCAGCGCCTCGCCCGCCCGGTTCAGCGCCGTCGCGAGCTCCGGCCGGTCCAGGGATTCCACCACGCCGAACAGCCCGGCCGCGGCCCTCGCCTTGTTGGTCTGGAGGCGTCCGATCAGGTGGCGGGCGACCCCGCCGGCCGCCGCCCCCAGCCGCGGGAACTTGTCCGCCGCCTCCTGGACCCGGTTCTCGCCGATCGCCGTCACCCCCGCCGCCAGGGCGAGCAGGACATCCTCCGCGGGCACGGTCTTGGTGACCGCCAGCAGGGTGACCGCGGCGGGGTCACGGCCGGCCCGGGCCGCGGCGGCTGTGATGCGGGCGCGGACATCCGCAACGGAGGCCGCGATCTCGGCGGCCCGCCCGGTCAGGATCGGAGGGAGCGCGTCCGGCGGCGGTTCCGGCGGCGGGCCACCGCCCGCGCATGCAGGGTCCGGTCCTCCGGCGTGACCAGCCGGAGCGGGGGGACCGGCACCGGCCGGCCGGAGGCATCCACCGCGACAAACGTCATGATGGCGCTGCTGGTCGGCTTCCGGATCCCGGTCAGGAGGTTTTCGGACTGCACGTCCACCCGGACATCCATGGATGTCCGGCCGGCATAGACCACGCGCGCGTCCAGCACGATCGCCTCGCCCACGCGCACCGGATTCAGGAAGTCCAGGTGCTCCATCGCCGCGGTGACACAGGCCTGACGACAATGCCGGTTGGCCGCCAGGAACCCGGCCATGTCCATGTGGTGCATGACGCGGCCGCCGAGCATGTTGCCGAGCACGTTCGCGTCGTTGGGCAGGACCAGCTCGATCAATTGGACATGGGAGGCGGCGGGCGTGGACGCGGCCAGCTGCGGCATATAGTGCTAGTCTATCTCAGGGGCATCGGAGACAAGCGGAACGCTGTCCCGTGCCCACGGATTTTTCGCCTGTTCGCACGGGACACGCCCTGTCGGTCCCGGGAACGGGACTGACAGGGCTGGCGTAGCTCAGGGGCAGAGCAGCGCTTTTGTAAAGCGCGGGTCGGGGGTTCGATTCCCTCCGCCAGCTAGCCATACTTCTGCCTGGGCGACGTCCCGAGCGAGCCCTGCGAGTCGAGGGACTGGCCATTCTTCTGCGTGGGCGACGTCCCGAGCGAGCCTGGCGAGGCGGGGAACTCCCGCCGCGTCGCGGGATCCCCGGTTACTTGGGGGCTTCGGACGTCGCGGGCGGATTGAGCGTCGGACCGAACCGGAGGGTCCCGTTGGCCGGGCCGTCGTAGATCAGCACGCCGATCCAGCCGGCCACCATCAGGAACAACCCCAATCCCCCGTGCAGGAACCCGAGGACCAGCCCGGCCGGGATCATGGCGATCGAGACGTAGAGTTTCGTACGCGCGGTTTCCATATTCAGGAAATGCTACCAAACCCTCCGCCGGGGTTCAAGTTCCCCGGTGCGGCCGGGGCAGCGCGTACCCGAGGTCGGCCAGCACGGCATCGCGGTCCCGCCACCCCTCCTCGACCTTGACCCGCAGCGCCAGGAACACCTTCGTCCCCAGCGCCTTCTCCAGCTCCAGCCGGGCCTCGGTCCCCACGGCCTTCACCATCGCCCCGCCCGCCCCGATCAGGATCGGCTTGTGGCTCTCCCGCTCGGCCAGGATCACGGCCTCGATCCGCAGCAGGCCGCCGTCCTGCTCCAGGCTCTCGACCTGCACCGCGCACCCGTACGGGATCTCCTGGTGCATCCGCTCGAAGAGCTTCTCCTGGACCACTTCCTGCACCAGCCCCGCGACCGGCGCGACCCGCTCGGCGGCGGTCGCGTCGTACCAGCGCGGTCCCTCGGGCAGCCGCGACCGGATGAGCCCCAGCAGGAGGTCCACGCCGTCCCCGGTCAGCGCGGAGACCGGGACCAGCTCGGCAAACGCGGCCATCGGCGCGAACCGCTCGAGCAGCGGCAGGAGCGCCGGCTTGGGGACCGCATCGGCCTTGTTCAGGACCAGCAGCGCGGGCTTCGTGTTCCCCGCCAGCAGCTTCTTGAGCGCGCTGCCGGGTTCCGGCCGCGTCGCGTCCACCACATACACGACGACGTCCGCCTCCTTCGCCGCCGCGAGCGCATTGCGGCTCATCATCTCGCCCAGCTTGTGCTGGACCTCGCCGAACCCCGGGGTGTCCACGAACACCATCTGGAATCCGGGCTCATCGCGGATGCCGAGGATCTTGCGCCGCGTGGTCTGCGCCTTGGAGGAGACCCCGGCGACCTTGCGGCCGGTCAGGGCGTTGACCAGGGTGGACTTGCCGGCGTTCGGGACCCCCAGCACGGCGACATACCCGGAGCGGAAGCCGTCCGGGCCGCCGGATGCCGCCGGGACGGGGTCGCTCACGCCTTCCGTCTGGCGCGGGCCTGGAGCTCGCGCGCAACGCGGGGCGGCACCAGCCCGCGGACCTTCCCGCCGAACCGCGCGATCTCCTTGACGATGCTCGAGCTGAGGTACGTGTACGGCTCGGCCGGCATGAGGAAGACCGTCTCGGCCGCCCGGTTCAGCCGGCGGTTCATGAGCGCCATCTGGAACTCGTACTCGAAATCCGACACCGCGCGCAGGCCGCGGATGATCACCGTGGCGCGGGAGCGCCGGAGAAAGTCCACGAGGAGGCCGTCGAAGGACACGACTTCGACGTGCCGCAGCCCCCCGACGGCGGCGCGCACCTGGGCCACCCGCTCCGCCGTGGAGAACATGGGGGCCTTCACCGAGTTGCCGAGGACGGCGACGATCAGACGGTCGGCGATGGTGAGGCCCCGCTTCACGAGGTCCACGTGGCCGTACGTGATCGGGTCGAAACTGCCGGGGTACACCGCCGTGCGCATCTGGTTCAGGCCTCCTTGTCGTAGAATCCCACGAGCGAAACCCCGTACCGCTCCTGCCGCGCCAGCCGCAGGCCGCCCTCGCGATCCGGCAGCCGCCGCTCCCGCGGGACGCGGAGCAGCACCACGCCGCCCCCGCCGGTCACCCGTGCCGCAGCCGTCAGCAGCGCGGCATCCCGTTCCAGCGCGAAGGGCGGATCCAGCAGCACGATGTCAAACGTCCGGCGCTCCGCCGCGAGGGCGGCCAGCGCCGCCTCCGCGTCGGCCCGGCGCAGGACCGCCCGCCCGGCAAGGCCGAGTGACCCGATATTATCCCCGATCGCGCGCGCCGCCTCCGCCCCCGCCTCCACCAGCACCGCCTCGGCCGCCCCGCGTGACAGGGCCTCGAGGCCGAAGCTGCCCGCCCCCGCGAAGACGTCCAGGACGCACGCACCCTCCAGGCGGGGCGAGAGGATGTCGAACAGGGACTGCTTGATCCGGGCCAGCAGCGGCCGGGTGCCTTTCCCCGCCGGTGTCCGCAGCCGCTTCCCCCGGCTCCCTCCCGCCCCGATCCTGGTGCCCACGGTCAGGACGCCCGGGCCAGGCCCCAGGAGGCCGAGAGCCGCGTCGCCAGCGCCACCTGGATGAGCTGCCCCTCGGGCCCGGCCAGGTCCGGGTCGGCGGCCAGCGCTTCCAGCGCCTCGCCGCGCGCGGACTCCAGCAGGGCGGGATCGAGCAGCAGGTCCATGGATTCGGCGTCGTTTTCACCGTGCTGGCGGGTCCCAAACAGGTCGCCCGGGCCGCGCAGCTTCAGGTCCAGCTCCGCCAGCTCGAACCCGTCCCGCGTCTTGACCATGGCCCCGACCCGCTCCTTGGCGTCGGCCGTCACCTGCCCGGTCGTGACCAGCAGGCACCACGAGGGGCGGGAGGACCGGCCGATGCGGCCCCGGAGCTGGTGGAGCTGGGCCAGCCCGAACCGGTTGGCGTGCTCGATCAGCATGACCGTGGCCTCCGCGACGTCGATGCCCACCTCGACCACCGTCGTGCAGACCAGGAGGTTCACCGCGCCCGAGGCGAAGTCCTTCATCACCGCCTCCTTCTCATCGGACGACTGCCGGCCGGTCAGGAGCCCGACCCGCGCCCCCTTGAAGGCCGCGCGCAGCCGCTCGAACTCCTTCGTCGCGTCGCGCAGCTCCAGGTGCTCGCTCTCCTCGACCAGCGGAAAGACCGCGAAGGCCCGTTCCCCCTTCACCAGCCGCTCGGCCACCTGCCGGTACGCCGCGTCCCGCTGCAGCGCGCCGTGCGACCAGGTCGTCGTCACGGGCCCTCGGCCCGGCGGCATCTCGTCGAGGACCGACAGCGCGGTGTCCCCGTACGTCGTGAGGATCAGCGCCCGCGGCAGCGGCGTCGCGGTCATCATCAGGACGTCCGGGTGGGCCCCCTTCGCCTCGAGCGCGGCGCGCTGCCTCACCCCGAACTTGTGCCGCTCGTCGATGATCACCACACCCAGCCGCGGGATCTCGACGTCCGGCTCCATGAGCGCATGCGTCCCCACCACCAGGTCAAAATACCCGCCCGCGAGCCCCGACGCGAGCTGCCGCCGCTCGACCTTGCCCATGCCGCCGGTCAGCCGGCCCACCCGGATCCCCGCCGGGCCGAGGACGCGGCGGAAGGTCTGGAAGTGCTGCTCGGCGAGGATCTCGGTGGGCGCCATCAGCGCCGCCTGGAAGCCCGAGTCGGCCGCCATCGCGATCGCCGCGGCCGCGACCAGGGTCTTGCCCGATCCCACGTCGCCCTGCAGCAGCCGGTTCATGGGGCCCTCCTTTCAGAGGTCCGCCGCCACCTCGCAGATCCCCGGGGGGCCGGTCGAGGGCAAAACGTTCTACTCGTGGAGCCATCTGGCCTTCGCCCGCCACTGGGTGC
The DNA here is from genome assembly GCA_964400385.1 of uncultured bacterium. GTDB lineage: Bacteria > Oederibacteriota > CAKKQC01 > CAKKQC01 > CAKKQC01 > CAYNUZ01. The sequence continues at coordinate 13,955 of CAYNUZ010000042.1, forward strand.
AGCCGGACACCTGGGTCGCGTCGATCGGCTGGTGGAAGGATGATCGCGGCGACCCCACGCAGGCGTTGATCGACCTCGCCGCCGGCCAGCCAGACCCGTCAAAACCCTCGGTGGACTCGGGGGCCGTCATCCATCGGCGTAAA
>CAYNUZ010000043.1:0-13882 GCA_964400385.1 uncultured bacterium
GCCAGCAGGAGGCCGTCCTTGAGCGGCCGCGCGGGCCCGAAGGCGGGCAGCGTCAGGTGCGGGACGCGGAAGGCGCGGGCCACGGCGAGGGGATCCTGCGCGGCGCGCAGCCCATCCCACAGGTTCACGAACACCCGTTCGTGGAGCTGGGCCAGCCGTTCGGAACGCCAAGTGGTCGCATCGAGCCGGTCCCGCTCCTGCAGGGACGCCCCGAGGCGCCCCTGCTCCTGCGGGGACAGCGCCTCGTCCACGGCGGTCTCCTGGTCGGGGCTGAACTCGAAATACGGCGGAAGCCCGGGGTCGGCGCGCGCGACCGGCGGCAGCAGGAGCAGCACGGCCGCGAGCGCGGCGTTCAAGGGGTTACTGGACGGAGACCCGGTAACAGAAACAGCCGGTGGTCTGGACGCCGGCCACGAAGGCGGTCCACCGCAGCCACCGGGTCCCGGCCGGGGGCGCCGTGGCCCCCGCGATGGCGACGAAGGAGGCGGGCGGCGGGATCGTGGCCGAGGTGGCCAGGGAGTACGCCACGTCCACGGGGGTCCCGTCGGTATTTCCGCAGTTCATCGCGGTCGCGGCGTCCGGCACGTACACGGTGCCCACGGGCACCGCGTCGCTGACCACGAACGTGAATGCCGAGGCGCTGGAGTAGTTGCTCCAGCAGATCCGGAACTGCACCGTGTCCCCGGAGGCGGCGATGGACAGGGGGGGGAGTTTGGAGAGCTTGACGTCCGCCCCGACCACGAGCACCACGCCCAGCCCGGTGATGGAACCGTCCACCGTGTCGGCCGCCACGATGGTCTGGACGCCCAGCCGGCTGAGGGTGACGTTCACGAACATCTTGACCCCGTTGTCGAAGGGCGAGGAGCCGCAGCTCCCCACGCTGCTCGACCAGGTGTAGTTGTACGTGTCCATGCCCGTCCCCGCGAGCAGGGCCGCGGGGTCGGTGGAGGTGAACGAGGTCGTGCCGCAGTAGTCGGTCTGGGTGCCGCCCAGCCCGCTCTCGACGACGATCGTGATCCAGAAGTTCTGGCCGGCGAAGACCACCGGCGGCGCGATGATCGTGTAATGGACGCCCGCGGAGAGGAACGGCGCGGTGTACCCCTTCTCGACCAGGCTGCACTGGTTGTACAGTCCCAGCATCGCCGAGCCGCCGGCGATGAGGTCGAACTTCATGTTGCGCCGCAGGTTCGCGGCGAGGTACGTGAAGTTCAGGAACGCGACGCACTGGTCGGCGCCGTTCGTGGTGTAGACTGCGCTGAACCCGTCGCTCGTGACGCCCTGGATCGCCTGCCCGCCCTTGGGGGTGAACCAGTTCACGAAGGGGATCCCGCAGGAATCGCTGTCGCCGCCCCCATAGTTGATCCAGAACTGGGTCCCGAACGGCCCCGGGGCGCCGCCCGGCCCGAGCGGCGAGTGCATGATGTTCCCGCCCCCCCACTGGCCGTAGAGGTCGGTGCCCGAGAGCACCTGGATCGGCCCGCCCGCCGTGACCTCCACCTTGAAGAGGTTGGATCCGCCCCGCTCGAAGGGGCCGAACCCGTTGAAGGATTTCCCGAAGATCAGTGGGTTGTTGGCCGCCACCGGGAGCCCGCCGCCCACGACGATCGGTGCGTTGGGTGACCAGGTCCCGTTGCTGTCGCGCAGGAGGGAGGGGACGGTGCTGCCGGCGCCGGCGTTGGGGGCCTGCCCGGCCAGGATGTTGATGGTGTTGTTCGGGGTGTAGTTCCAGATCCGGACCGTGGACGGGCCGGGGCCGGCGGAACCGATCACCTGCCGGATCACGCCGCCGCCGCACTGGGTGCCGATCGCGACGTTGTAGAAGTTGGACGGGGCCCCGCCGACGGTCAGGCCGGTCTCGCGGGTGGGGCTGATCGTCCCGCCGTTGTCGGAGCCGGCCTTGCCGCAGCACCCGGCGGTGTTGAGGAAGTTCCACGACCCGTACACGAGCATCCCGGTGTCCGAGGAGATCACCATCCACGGATTGACGTCCCCGTTCGCGTTCAGGAACATCTGCGTGACCTCGCTCTCGGGTCCGATGTCGTAGCTGTACTTGTAGTCCCACGCCAGCGTGCCGAAATTGAACCGGAACAGGAAGGCGCTGGTCGTCTGGGCGGGGTTGTAGGTCCCCTGGGAGTCCATCCCCGTGTTGATCATGATGAGCGCGTTCTGGTCCGCCAGCTCCGGCATCCAGGTGTACAGCTTGAACCCCTGGAAGCTCATGGTGCTGCCCGGGGAGAAGATGGACCAGTCCATGTTGCAGGCCGGCTGGACGGTCTGGAGCTGCCAGACCATCGGGGCGTTCGAGACGATCTTGTAGATGAAGTCGAACGGGAAGGTGGGACAGGCGCCCTGCCAGGCCGCGGGCTGGTACCGGGCCGGGATCCGCTCCACCTTGCACCCGGCGCTGCCGCCGCCGGAGATGGCGCCCGAGCCGAGGGCGCACGTCGCGGCGCCCGGGAACCCGCTCAGGCAGTCGCCGATCAGGCACCCGATGCTCTGGCTCACCCCCCCCGTGGTCGCCCACCCGGCCCCCTGGTACTCGATCCCGTACAGTTCGATCTGGGCCTGCTGGTTCAGCGGGAAGAAGTCGATATGGAACCCCGAGGCGGCGCACTTGTTGTTGCACGTGCAGTTGCCCGCATACCCCACGTAGCTCACGTAGGTCGTGCGCAGGACGATGAGTGCCAGGTGCGTGAACCGGCGCGGGGCGCCGGAATTCCCCGTGCCGCCCACGATGCCCGTCCGGCCGTCCTCCTTGATGCTGGCGATGTTGATCGCCGTGCCTCCCACGGCGGCCGTGCCCTTGACGAGCCCCTTCCACTGCACCGCGAGGGTGAAGGCGGGCGGCAGGTCGAGCCGCCACGTCAGCACCGTGTTGCCGCCGCCCGACTGCTTCTGGCCGGGGCTGTACGCGGCGCAGCCGGACGGCGAGATCGTCCAGCCGGAGCAGGGGTCATTGAACCCGCACCCGGTGCACCACGCGTCCACCTGCGCGGGGACCGTGTCCCAGATGTTCACGTTCCACCACGTCTTGGTGGTGGACATGTTCTGGACGAACAGCGAGTACGTGAGCCCGTCCGGCGGCTGGCCGAAGGCCGCCGCGAACAGCATGTCGTTGTCGGTCAGCTCCCAGAAGAGGAACCGGCGGACCACCGTGGACACCGGCTGGGTCACCGTGGTCGTCACCCCGCACGTGGTGCCCAGGAACGCGCCCTGCGCCTGGTTGGACAGGCGCGCCCCCTCGGGCGCCGCGATGTCCCCCGAGCCGGGCTCGAAGGCCTCCCCGTTCCCCCAGTCGGCGGTCACCTGGTACGTGATCGTGTTGGTCACCCCCCCGAGGACCGGCAGCGGCGGGGGAATGGTCCAGCGCAGCACGAGCGGCGGCCCGGGATTGGGGTCCCAGCCCGGGTCCGGCGCCGGGACGCCGCTGCCGGGGATGTAGTGCGTGTAGGCCGGCAGCGTGTCGGTGATCACGATATTGGAGAGCGGGTTGGCGCCGGGCCGTCCGTAATATACGGTGTAGGCGATCGTGTCGCCCGGGGTGATGAAGTCGGACGGGTTCGCCTCCTTGAACATCCACTCCACCGTGTCGAAGGCCCCGCCCCGGTCCACGTCGGACCAGGCCGTGAAGGTGTCCTCGCTGTCCGAGAGCGCGCCGCCCCAGGACGTGGTGGAGAGGTTGTTGAACGGCACCCCGAGGTCCACGGTGACCCCCTGCGTGGCGCACGGGGCGATGTTGGCGTACAGCTCGATGGTGAGCGACGGTCCGCAGCACGCCGGGCTGCAGCCGCAGGCGTCGGCACACGCATTGAACTGGCCGGTCACGCCCGCCCAGGTCCAGGCCGGCCGCGCCGTCTGGGCGCCGAGCGTCACGTCGCCTTCCATATACATACCGGCGTAGGTGAGCGGCACGATCCCCGTGTCGGTCTTGTTGCAATAGGCCCGCCAGTAGACCGTGGAGATGTCGGCGGCCGTCGCCGTGCCGAAATTGACGATCGTGATCCCGGTCAGGAACTCGTTGCCGAAGGTGGCCTGGTAGGTGATCTGGACGGTGAACGAGCCCATGTAGAGCATGGTCTCGTTGGGGAAGATGATCCGGGAAGGCTGGTCGGAGTTGTAGAAGAGGTCCTCGAGCTCCCACCCGTTCGCCCCGGCCGTGGCGGCCAGCGAGGCCATGGCGCCGGCCAGGAACAGGGCGCGGGCCGCGGCGCGGGGCGCAGTCACGCCCGGGTTGGTCCGCTGGTCCGGCTGCTCACCACGTTCGTCCTCCTGCTCCCCGCTGCGCTGATTATAGGGCAGCGGAGGGAAGGTGTCCCCGGGCCGGAAGGCCCCCGCCGGAGGGGCCGGGCCGGGGAAACGTATGATGGAACTCCCGGGCGGGTGGTAACCCGCCGGCGGGAGGAGGCCCGAAAATGACGATGGAATGGCGCGCGCTGGTCGGCACCGGATTGGTCCTGGCCCTGGCCTCCCTGGCCGGGGCGGACGGGGGGAAGGCGACGGACCGGGACCAGGACGAGCCGGCGGTGGCGCTGGCCAGCCTGCCGGCGCCGGTCCAGGCGACGCTCAAGGCGCAGGCGGCCGGCGGGAAGATCGTGAAGGTCTGGTCGGAAACCGAGGACGGCGCCACCTCGTTTGTCGCGAAGATCTCGGTCAAGACCCGGACGTTCGAAGCCGAGGTGGCCGGGGACGGATCGCTGCTCGGTACCGAGGAACCCGTGAAGCTGAAGGACCTTCCCGCCGCAGCCCGGAAGACCGTCACGGCGAAGCTGGCCGGAAAGAAGCTCAAGGAACTCGAGAAGCGGACGGAGCACGGGACGAGCTTCTACGAGTTCTCCATCAAGGGCGAGGAAGGCGAGACCGCGGTCGCCGCGGACGGGACGGTGATGCCCTCCGAGGCCGAGCGGGCGAAGGCCCGGTAGATCTCCTCCGCGCTCGCAACGCCCGAGGAGGCTCGATGATCAAGCCCATCCTCCGTCTCAGTCTGATCATCCCCGCCCTGTTGACCGCCGGCAGCGTTGCGGCGGAGCCGGCCCGCGTGACGCCGGTGCCGCTGCCAAGCGGGACGATCGGCGCGGGTTTCGATGACTTGAACTACTCGTCGGACCTCAACCGGGTGCTGGTGCCGGCGGCCCGGACCGGCCGCCTCTTTCTCCTCGATCCCGCCACGGGCGCGATGGACGCCGTGGAGGGGTTCGGCACGGAGCCGCCCCCGGGGGGGCACGGCGGCGGCTCCACCTCCTCGGATGCCGGCGGGGGATTCGTCTTCGCCATTGACCGCACGACCCGGACACTCAAGGCGGTGGATCCGGCCGCCCGGAAGATCGTGGCTTCCGTTCCCCTGGAAGGGGCCCCCGATATCGTGCGGTTCGTCGCGCCCCGCGGGGAGGTCTGGGTCACCGAGCCCCATGACCGGCGGATCGAAATCTTCAACTTCAAGGCGGGAGGCGTCCCGATGCTGGCGCATGCCGGGGAAATTCCGGTCCCGGAAGAGGCGCCCGAGGCGCTGCAGGTGGACGCGGCCCGCAACCGCCTCTACACGAACCAGGAGTCGGGAACGACCTTTGCCATCGACCTCGAGTCGCGGCAGATCGTGGAGCGCTGGCCGCTCGGCTGCGGCCCGACCGGGCTGGCCCTGGACGCGAAATCCGGCTTCCTGTTCGTGGCGTGCGAGGAGGCCGGCGAGATCATCGTGCTGGATGTCGTGCATCACGGCCGCGAGCTGGCCCGCTTGGCCGTCGGCGCCGGGATCGACCTGATCGCCTACAGCCCGTCGCTGCGTCACCTGTATATCCCGTCCTCCAAGGTGCGCTCCCTGGAGATCGTCGGCGTCTCGGCCGGGGGAAAACTCTCGCTGCTCGACACGATCCCCACGGCGGAGCGCGCCCACTGCGGCACGACGGATGACCACGGGAACGTGTGGGTCTGCGACCCCACCCACGGGCAGCTCCTTCTGGTCAAGGACCGCTTCCCCGCGACCCGGTAGCCTCCGGCGCGCGCGTCGGTCGGCGGTAAGATCAACATGGCCGGGGTGGCGGAATTGGCAGACGCCGGGGACTTAAAATCCCTTGTCCGCAAGGGCGTGCAGGTTCGAGTCCTGCCCTCGGCAGGCATCATCTTCATGGTGAGCTCGAAGTGGACGCCGGGGACTGGGCGCGCAGGAGCGCGCCGTCGCAGAGGAAAGTAAACCATTCATCGTAGTCGCCTCCTTCGGAGGCGCTTGCGATAAAATCCCTTGTCCGCAAGGGCGTGCAGGTTCGAGTCCTGCCCTCGGCAGGGACTTCATATGACCCTTGATGCTCGGAAGCGACGGTGCGCGTGGGCGGGGGACGACCCGCTGATGCGGCGGTACCATGACCGGGAGTGGGGCGTGCCGGTGACGAACGACCGGAAGCTCTTCGAGTTCCTGGTGCTCGAGGGCGCGCAGGCCGGGCTGAGCTGGCGGACCATCCTGCACCGGCGGGAGGGGTACCGGCGCGCGTTCGCGGGGTTCGACCCGGCGAAGGTGGCCAGGTTCGACGCGGCAAGGATCCGGGCGCTCCTGCGCGACCCGGGGATCATCCGCAACCGGCTCAAGATCCGCTCGGCCGTCGCCAACGCCCGTGCGTTCCTGGCCGTGCGGCGGGAGTTCGGGACGTTCAGCCGGTATCAGTGGGCCTTCGTCAAGGGCACCCCCATCCGGAACCGGTGGCGCACGCTCCGGCAGCTTCCGGCCCGCACGCCCCTGTCCGACGCCTTCAGTGCGGACCTCCGGCGCCGCGGGTTCTCGTTCGTCGGCTCGACCATCATCTATGCCCACATGCAGGCCACCGGCATGGTCAACGACCACACCGTGGACTGCTTCCGCTCCCGGGGGGGCCGGCCGCGGTGATGCCGGACCTGGACCGGATCTATGACCGCAGGTTTTTCGAGGAGTGGGGCGCGCGGAACCGCCCATACGTGGAGACGGCCCGGTACCTGACGGGGCTGCTGTACGGCATGTTCAAGCCGAGGCGGATGATCGACCTGGGGTGCGGCGCCGGCGTCTACGCCGCCGCGTTCCGCGCCTCCGGCGTGGAAGTCGTCGCGGTGGACGGCGTGGCCGCCCCCACCGAATTCGCCGTCCCGGGCCCGGTTGAGGTGCGCGACCTCACCGTGCCGTTTGGCAACCCCTGGGGGCCGTTCGACCTGGCGCTGTGCCTGGAGGTGGCGGAGCACATCCCGGAGCCGCTGGCGCCGGCCTTCCTGGAGACGATCACCGGGTTCAGCGACACGCTGGTGCTGTCCTCCGCCCCGCCGTTCCAGCGGGGCCACCACCACGTCAACGAGCAGCCGAAGCGGTACTGGATCGAGCGGCTGGCGGCGCGGGGCTTCGCCTACGACCGGAAGCGCACCGGGGTGATTTCCGAGACCTTCAAGGCGGACCGGCCGCCGCTCATGTGGATGTGCCAGCAGGTCAGCGTGTACGTCCGGGGGTCAGGCGCGGGGCGCTGAAGCGCCGAGGAGCTGCCGGGCGAGCCGGAGCAGCGCGGCGGGCTGGAAGGGTTTCTGGAGGAAGCTGGAACCGGGATCGGACTTGCCCAGCTCGTCGAAGTACATCCCGGTATATCCGGACATGTAGAGCACCTTCATCGTCTTGCCGCTCTCGCGCAACTGCCGCACCAGCTCCGTCCCGCCCAGATGCGGCATGACCACGTCGGTCACCAGCAGGTCAATCGTGCCGGGGTACCGGGCGACCAGGTTGAGCGCCTGAACCCCGTCCGCCGCCTCCAGCACCGTGTAGCCGTGCCCCTCGAGCACTTGCCGGGCGAGCATCCGGATCACGGCCTCGTCCTCGGCCACGAGGACTGTTTCGCGGCCGCGCAGCTCGTGCGTCTCCGGGGAGGCCGCCGCCGGCGAGTCCCCGGGCGCCGAGACCCGGGGGAGGAACACCTTGAAGGTCGTGCCCCGGCCCGGCTCGCTGTACAGGAGGATCTCCCCGCCGCTCTGCCGGATAATCCCGTAGACCGTGGACAGCCCGAGCCCGGTGCCCTTGCCCTTCTCTTTCGTCGTGAAGAAAGGCTCGAATGCCCGCGCCTGCGTGTCCCGGTCCATCCCCGTCCCGGTGTCCGAGACCGTGAGCTGGATGTACGGCCCGGCGCGCAGCTCGTTGTGCCAACGCGCGTATTCCTCCGAGACCTCGGTGTTGGCGGTCTCGACGAACAGGCGACCACCGGAGGGCATCGCATCCCGCGCGTTGACGGCCAGGTTCATGATGACCTGGCCGATCTGGCCCGGGTCGGCCTGGACCTTCCCGAGCGCGGGGTCCAGCCGGGTGGAGAGGGCGATGTCCTCGCCGATCAGCCGCCGGAGCATGGTCGTCATCTCCTGGACCGAGTCATTGAGGTCGATCACCTTCGGCTGCAGGACCTGCCGGCGGCCGAAGGCCAGGAGCTGGCCCGTCAGCGCCGCGGCCCGGTCCCCGGCCTTGGCGATCTCCTGGAGTTTGCGCGTGTCGTCCGGCTTGAAGGTCTCCCCACTGAGCATCAGCTCGCAGTACCCGTTGATGATCGTCAGCAGGTTGTTGAAGTCGTGGGCCACGCCACCCGCCAGCCGGCCGAGGGACTCCACGCGCTGCACCTCCTGGAGCCGCTCGTCACGCTGCCGCAGCTCCAGCTCGGCGCGCTTGACCGTCGTCACGTCGCGCCCCACGAGCACCAGGCCGGTCACCTCGCCCGCGGAGCCGCGCAGGGGCGAGAGGGAGACCTGGAGGTGGCGGGTGCCGGTGGCCAGGACGAGGGTCAGCTCGTAGATCGTGTGCTCACCGCCGAGCGCGCGGCGGCAGGCGTCCTCGTGCAGGGGGGACGAGCCGATCCCGAACACCTCCTGGAGCGTCCGGCCCTTCATCTCCCCGGCCGCCAGCCCCTGGGCGGACGGCCAGGAGCCGTAGACGGCGGTGATGGCGGTCCGGGGGTCGAGCACCAGCACGAGGTCTTCCATCGAATCCACGAGCGACCGGAACCGGGCCTCGCTCTCCTGGGCGGCCTGCGCCGCGGTCTTGAACGCGGTGACGTTGTGGGACACGCTGACCATTCCGGTCACGTTCCCCGCCGCGTCGCGCATGGGGGAGAGCTTCGTCTGGTACCACTCCACGCCGCCGTCGGGGTAGGTCCAGGACCATTCGTACGTGACCGGCTCGCCCTTGAGCGCCTCCCGGCCGGCCTCTTCGTGGACCCGTGCGGCCTCCGGGCCCACCATCTCCCGCGGCGTCTTGCCGAGGAACCGGTCCGTCTGGTTGTCCTCGGGGCGGTTGGACTTCCCGTAGATTTCGACCTGCCGCATCTCCCGGTCCACGATCAGGACGCGGTCATGGAGGGACGAGACCAGGGACCGGAACTTCTCCTCGCTGGCGCGCAGGGCCTCCTCGGCGCGCTTGCGCTCGGTGATGTCGTAGTCGGTCCGCAGGATGGACGACCGGCCGTCCAGCTCCACGATCTGGAGCGAGGTCAGCGTGACCCGCGTTTCCCCTCCCTTGGTGCGGATCGTGCTGTCGAAGTTCATCAGCGTGCCCTGCGCCCGCAGCGCGGCGCTGATCTGGGCGCGCTGGTCGTCCGCCCAGAGCTTGACGTCCGTCGCGGTCCGGCCGACCAGCTCCTCGCGGCGGTATCCCGTCAGGGCCAGGAGGGCGTCGTTGACGTCGAGGATCTGGCCGTCGTCCAGCCGGCTGACCATCGCGGGAACCGGGCTGGCCTGGTAGGCGAGGCGGAATTGGGCGAGCGTGATCGCCATGCAGGCACCATTCTACGCCCCGGCCGGTTGTATACTGGGAGCCATTCCGATCCACGAAAAAGGAGCCCCCCATGGCCGACCCGATCCGCGTCACCGTCTGGCATGAATTCGTCCATGAAAAAAAGAATGAGGCCGTCCGCAAGATCTATCCCGACGGCATTCACGGCGCCATCGCCAAGGGGCTGACGGCGCAGGGCGGGTTCACCGTCCAGACGGCGACCCTGGACCAGCCGGAGCACGGGCTGACGAAGCAGGTCCTCGACCAGACGGACGTCCTCACGTGGTGGGGCCATGTGGCGCACGGCGAGGTGCAGGACGAGATCGTGGACCGGGTGAAGAAGCGCGTGCTGGAAGGGATGGGCCTGATCGTCCTGCACTCCGGCCACTACTCCAAGATCTTCCGGGCGCTGCTCGGCACCACCTGTTCCCTCACCTGGCGCGAGGCGGACGAGATCGAGCGGCTCTGGGTGGTCGAGCCGGGCCACCCGATCGCGGCGGGAATCGACAAGGTGATCGAGCTGCCGTACGAGGAGATGTACGGCGAGCCCTTCCGGATTCCCACGCCGGACAAGGTCGTGTTCGTGTCGTGGTTCGAGGGCGGCGAGGTGTTCCGCAGCGGGTGCTGCTGGGACCGGGGCGAGGGCAAGATCTTCTATTTCCGGCCCGGCCACGAGACCTACCCGACGTACCACAACCCCCAGATCATCAAGGTGATCGCCAACGGCTGCCGGTGGGCCGCAGCCCGGGTCCGGATCCCGGACACCTGCCCGAACGTCCCCGAGGGGCGGTCGCCCATCTCGAAAAAGGCGCAGGAATTCGGCCGCGCCGGGATCAAGTAATGAACCAGGAGGCCTCTGCTATCCTTGAAGCAGGGGCGGGGCGGGGAGGAACACAGGCGATGCAACACGTGCGCAAGATGGTGGCGATCCTGGCGTGTATTTCCACGCTGTCGGGGTGTGCGTCGGTCCTGGTCGAGGGGCCGGCGGGCGATCCGGTCAAGCTGGCGCCCACGGGGCGGCAGACAACCAAGGTCAAGAGCTTCAAGACCTGGTACATGTTCTGGGGCCTGATGTCCCTCGGGGAGACCTCCACCGCCCAGATGATCCAGGAGACCGGGTTCAAGACCGTCCGCGTCGAGGTCAAGATGGGCGTGGATGACTTCCTCATGAGCCTGCTGGGCATCGTCCCGTTCATCCCCGTCTCGCGCACCGTCGAAATCACGGGGGAATAGCCGCGCCCCGGTTGTAGTCCGACCGTCCGCCCGCTATCATGGTTGCGCGGGGTGGAGCAATTGGTAGCTCGTTGGGCTCATAACCCAAAGGTTGGTGGTTCAAGTCCACCCCCCGCACCCGCTTGAATGAAGGCCGCAGGCAGCCAGCCTGCGGCCTTCGGCGTTGTAGGATCGAATGCAATGCGACCGGTCGGGCAGGCAGCGAGTCCCCGTGGGGTGATCCGGCTCTGCTTCGTGGTCTGCCTGTCGTCCCTGATGGCGCGGGAGGCGGAATCCACGGCCGCCCATCCTGCGGCCGTGCGGGGTGGAACCCTGCTGCAGTTTGGGTTCGACGGTTCCGACGGGTGGTCGCAGCATCCCGTCCCGGGCGCTGGCACCATCGATGTCGCCGGTGGCCACGAGGGGTCCGGCGGCCTCCAGCTCGTGGTCGAGGCGGCGGCGGCCCGGGGGACGTGGAAGTCCGGCATCACCAGTGGGCCACTCGCGCTCCGGAATGCCGAGACGAACCTGGGCAAGCTGACCCTCAGCTTTGCGCTGTCCGTGTCAGCCGCGCATCCGGTGAGGGTCCGGGTCGAGTCGTTCGATGCGCGACGCCGGAGGACCGGCGGCCTCGAAGCCCTGGTGTACCCCGCCGCGCCCGACTTCTACCAGCGCTACGCCCTGGACCTGTCCGGGATGAAGGCCGCAGGGGGCGGCGGCGGCTTCAACCCCACGGACCCGTTCGTGGGCTTTACCTTCGAGATGGATGCCGCTGACGGGTGGCCACCGGCCACGCGCCACGCATTGCGTCTCGACAACGTCCACTATGCCAGTCCCGCGTTCTATGTGAGCCCCACAGGCGATGACGCGTTCGATGGCCGCACCGAGCAGACGGCCCTGGCCACGCCGCAGCGGGCCGTCGCCGCCGCCCAGCCGGGCGACATCATCCTGCTCATGGAGGGCACCTGGCCCGCCGACCGGAGTCCGGTGGCCTTCCACCGGGGTGGCACGCCGTCGGCATGGATTTCGCTGAAGAACTACCCGGGGCACCACCCCCTGCTGCTGAATGAATCCTGGAACTGCATCGGGATCGGGAACGGCAGCCGCGCCTCCCCCTCGACCGGGCCGGCGGTCGCGTACATCGAGGTGCGCGGACTGCATATCCGCGGCAACGCCGACTTCGCCGACCGGAAGTATCCGGAGGCGCTCAACAAGCCCGATGGCCGCACCAACGGGAACGGCATCTCCGTCGAGGGTCGTTTCGAGCGGAACGCGCCCCACCACCTCCGGTTCGCCGACAACCTCGTCGAATACAATTCCGGCGGTGGCATCGGCTGCCTCGAATCCGACTGGGTGACGATCGAGAACAACATCTCGCGCAACAACTGCTGGTGGATGATCTATGCCGGATCGGGCATTTCCATCCTCGGGGCCTCGAACTTCGACGCGACCGAGGGCAACTACAAGCACCTGGTCCGGAACAACATCACCAGCGGCAACCGGTGTTTCCTCAAGTGGGAGGCGCTGGACCGGATCTCCGACGGAAACGGCATTATCCTGGACGTCAACGCGCGCACGGAGGACCGGCCCACCGGCCGGTTCCTGGGCCGCACCCTCGTCCAGGGCAACCTCAGCTTCAGCAACGGCGGCTCCGGCATCCACGCCTACCGGGCCGATCATGTGGACATCATCAACAACACCGCATGGATGAACAGCGTGTCCCCGGAGCTCCAGTACGGGCAGATTTTCGCGGGCGAGGCGGATGACGTGCGCATCATCAACAACATTCTCGTCGCGCCTGTCGCGAACCCCGGTGAGAAGCCCGAGCCGGTCAACGGGGCGCATCAGTGCACCCGCGTCGTGTATGCCCACAACCTGTACTTTGGCGGCAACGATTCCCCGGTGATGGGTGAGGGAGACCGCACGGGTGATCCCCGGTTCGTCCATGCGTCCGCTGATCCGGCGACCGCCGATTTTCGCCTGCAGGCGGGCAGCCCGGCCCTCCGCGCCGGAAGGCGGGAGTCCTTCAGCTCGATCCTGGACCTGACGGGCCGCACATACCGGCCCGACGGCCCCCCCGATCTCGGCGCCCTCCAGCAGTAGGGCGACCGGGCCGGGGCCGAGCGCACCTGCGGCCTGCGGCGGTGTAAGGTAGCAGCCATGGCGGCACCCGGCTCCCTTCCCGCGACGATGCCGGCGGCGTTCCTGCCAGGGGACAGCACGGTGGTGCTGCGCGACGCGCCGGTGCCGGAGCCCGGACACGGCGAGGTCCTGATCCGGACGGGCGCCTCGACGATCTGCGGGAGCGACATCCGGGCCATCTACCGGGAACACAAGGGGAAGGGGCCGGAACGTTACCAGAACCGGATCGCCGGCCACGAGCCGGCCGGCCGGATCGTGCGCTGCGGCCCCGGGATGCGCCGGTTCAAGGAGGGCGACCGGGTCGTCGTGTACCACATCTCCGGGTGCGGCCTGTGCCACGACTGCCGCCGCGGGTTCATGATCAGCTGTACGAGCCCGCGCCGCGCGGCCTACGGCTGGCAGCGCGACGGCGGGATGGCGCCGTACCTGCTCGCCGAGGAGAAGGACCTGCTCGAACTGCCTCCCGCGCTGTCGTACGTGGATGGCGCCCAGGTCGCCTGCGGCTTCGGGACGGTGTACGAAGCCCTCTCGAAGATCGGGATCTCCGGGGACGACGCGGTCCTGGTGGTCGGGCTGGGGCCGGTCGGGCTCGGTGCGCTCATGCTGGCCAAGGCCCTGGGAGCGACGCAATTGATCGGCGTGGATGCGTCGGCCGACCGCTGCGCGCTCGCGCGCGAGAAGGGGCTGGCGGCGCACGTCCTGCCCGCAGGGCCGGAGGCGCTGGAGCGGATCCGCGAATTGGCCGGTGGCCACGGCGTTGAGCGCGCGGTGGACTGCTCGGGCTCC
>CAYNUZ010000044.1:0-13676 GCA_964400385.1 uncultured bacterium
CGGTGACCGTCGCCGACAGCTCGCCTGGGGCCCTCGGCCGGATCGACCTGGACACTTTCGACGCGGTGGTCCTGGACCTGACCGGCCCCGAACACGGCGAGCGCGGGCTCCTGTCATCGATCCGCCACGAGGAATCGCGCCGCGACCTGCCCGTGATCGCACTGGCCGGCCCCGAACTGGCCGCCGACGAGGAACGGGAGCTGCGGCGGCTCGCCGAATCGGTGATCCGGAAGGGGCCCGACCATGCGCTCCACCTCCAGGACCGGGCGGCCCTCCACCTGCACCGGCCCCTGGCGCGGCTCCCCGAGGCGCTGCAGGGCTTCGCGCGGGAGGCGGCGCGGGTCGTGCCCGAATTCGCCGGCCGGACAATCCTGGTCGTGGACGACGACATTCGCAACCTGTATTCCATGACGGCCGCACTCGAGCGGTACCGGTTGCGCATCAAGGCCGCCGAGAGCGGGGCGGAGGCCCTGGACGTGCTCCGGCGCAATGCGGACCTCGACCTGGTGCTGATGGACATCATGATGCCGGTGATGGACGGGTACGAAACCATCCGCGCCATCCGGGCGCAGGACACCTTCGCGACGCTGCCGATCATCGCCCTGACCGCCAAGGCGATGCGCGCGGACCGCGAGCGGTGCCTGGACGCCGGGGCCAGCGGGTACATCTCCAAGCCGGTGGACATGGACCGGCTGATCTCCTACCTCCGTGTCTGGCTCAGCCGATAACCCCGCCGCCCGGGCCTCCGGGTCGTCCGCGGGCCTGCCCGTCGCGGGCCGGCCCGTCGCGCCCATGAGCATCCTGATCGTGGACGACCACCGGGAGGGGCTGCTGGCGATGGAGGCGGTGCTGGCGGACCTGGGCGAGGACATCGTGCTCGCGTCCTCCGGCCGCGAAGCCCTCCGGCACCTGCTCAACCGGCAGTTCGCCGTGATCCTGCTGGACGTCAAGATGCCGGACCTCGACGGCTTCGAGACGTCCCGCCTCATCCGGGAGCGGGAGTCGTCGCGCCAGACCCCCATCCTGTTCATCACGGGCGCCGAACAGAGCGCCTTCCAGGTCATGCGCGGATACGAGATGGGCGCCGTGGACTACCTCATGAAGCCGATCGTGCCGGCCATCCTGCGAACCAAGGTGGCGGCGTTCGTGCAGCTCGCCCGCCAGCGCGGCGAGCTGGAGGAGGCGAACCGCCGGCTGGTGGACATCAGCCGCGGCCTGCAGGCGGCGGAGACCAAGTACCGGGTCCTCGTCGAGCAGCTCCCCGCGGCCCTCTGCCTCTACCAGACGCTGCTGGATGAGCCCGACACCCCCCTCTACATCGGGCCGCAGGTCGAGGGCCTCCTGGGGGTTGCGCCGCGCGAGTGGCTGGACGACCCCGCGCTCTGGGCCCGCCTCATCCATCCGGACGACCGGGACCGGGTGGTCTCCGGCCGCCCCCGGACCCCCCGGCCGGACGGCCCGCGCCGGTGGCAGGCCGAGTACCGCATGCTCGCGCGGGACGGCCGCGAGGTGTGGGTCCGCGACGAGGCGCTCGTGCAGCGCGATCCGGACCGGGGGAGGCCCGTCATCCAGGGGCTGCTGACGGACCTGACCGAGCGGATCCAGAACGAGGAGCTGCGGGCGGCCAAGACCCGGGCCGAGGCGGCCAACGTCTCGAAAAGCCGGTTCCTCGCGAGCATGAGCCACGAACTGCGCACCCCCCTCAATTCGGTGATCGGGTTCTCGAACCTGCTGCTCAAGAACCCGGACGGCAGCCTCGGCGAGGGCCACCTGGCCTTCATCGGGAAGATCCGCACCAACGGCCTGCACCTGCTCTCCCTGATCAACGACGTCCTCGACCTGGCCAAGATCGAGGCCGGCCGGATGGAGCGCCGGCAGGCGCCGGTGCGGCTCGACGAGCTGGTGGCGGAGGTGCTGGAGCAGTTCCAGGGCCCCCAGGCCGGGGACCACCTCGTGGTGGCCGCCGACGTGCCCGCGGGGCTCCAGGCGGTCGTCACCGACGGACCCAAGCTGCGGCAGATCCTCATGAACCTCGTCGGCAACGCGGTCAAGTTCACCCCCCGCGGCCGGGTCACGGTCCGGGTGGTGGCCGACGCGGCGGGCGTCCCGGCCTGCCTTGAGGTGGAGGACACCGGGATCGGCATCACCCCCGACCAGATGCGCCGGATCTTCGAGGCCTTCGAGCAGGGGGACGACGGCACGGCCCGGCGGTACGGCGGCACCGGCCTGGGCCTCGCCATCAGCCGGTCCCTCGCGCAGTTCCTGGGGTGCCGGCTGGACGCGCGCAGCGAACCGGGCCGGGGCTCAGTCTTCATCGTGTGGCTCCCGGCGGCGGGTGGGGAGGTGGCGGGCCATGGATGAGGTCCGGCACTGGTTCCTGCAGGGGCTGGCCGCGCACATGTATGCCCTCGAATCGGCCCGGCGGTCGCTGCACCAGGGGCTGGCAGCCGCTTCCGGTTCGGTGCGGCGTATCGCCCGCTCGCTTCAGGGAAGCTCCACGCAGTACGGATATCCCGACGTGGCCCTGGCGGCCGGCTTCCTGGCGAACGCGGCGGACGCGGACCTGCCGCCGCAGCTCGACCGGTTTCTCTCCACCCTGCGGAACGTCGCGGGCGAGAAGGAGTCCGACAAGATCCACATCCTGATCGTGGATGACGACCCCGTGTCCTGCAAGTATCTTGAGGCCACCCTGGCGCTGCCCAACCGCGTCTTCCATATCGCCTCCTCGACCGAGGCCGCTGAGGGCTTCCTGGCAGCACAGGAGATGGCGCTGATCGTCCTCGACCTCAATCTCCCCGACCATGACGGCCGGGATTTCCTGATGCGGCTTCGGGAACGGCCCCAGCTGGCCATCGTGCCGGTGATCGTGCTCTCCGTCTCCAGCGGGACCCAGACCCGGACCGAATGCTTCGCCTTGGGCGCCGACGAGGTGATCGGCAAGCCGTTCGATCCCGATTCGTTTTCCGCGTGCGTGGCAGCCAAACTCCAGCGCAGCGCCGAGCTGTCCCGCTGGTCCCGCATGGACCCGCTCACGGGCCTGCCCAACCGGATTACGCTGGAGCGCGCCTACAGCCGTTCGCGCGCCGCGTGTCGCGCCGCCGACCAGCCGCTCAGCCTGGCCGTCGTGGACATCGACCGGCTGAAGTGGGTCAACGACACCTACAGCCACGCGATGGGCGATGAGGTGCTGCGCTCGGTCGCCGCCATCCTGGTGCGTTCCCTGCGGTCCGGTGACATCGTCGCCCGCTGGGGCGGCGAGGAGTTTGTCTGCCTCTTCCCCCAGGCCCGCGAGGACGGGGCGCGCAGCGCCCTCGACAAGGCCCTTCAGGCCCTCCGGGACCGGGACTTCGAGGCGCCCGATCGGCGGACCTTCCGGGTCACCTTTTCCGCCGGCGTCGCCGAGGTCAACCTGTTGAACGACTTCCACGAGGCGTTTGCGGTGGCCGACCGGCTCCTGTACGACGCCAAGGCTTCCGGCCGCAACCAGATCCTGGCGCCGGGCCGCCGTGCGCACCCCGGGCAGCGGGTCCTGCTGGCCGAGGACGACGCGATGATGGCGACGGTGCTGCGCGGCCTGCTGCGGATGAACGGGTTCGAGGTGTCACACCAACTGGACGGGGTATCCGCCCTTCGTGCGGCGGAAGGATCTCCGTCGAGCCTCGTCATCCTCGACGTCAGGATGCCGGGCGCCGACGGATTCGAGGTGCTCCAGCGGCTGCGGCAGATGCCCGGATACTCCCAGACCCCGATCCTGATGGTCTCCGCCGTCAACGACTCGCGCGAGATTGCCAAGGGCCTTTCCCTGGGCGCCAACGACTACATCACCAAGCCGTTTTCCCCGGTCGAGCTCCTGGCCCGGGTCAAGCGCCTCGTCAAGGAACGCTAGCGGATTCCTGGGGGATGACGGGATCCGGCCAGCTCGCCCAGTTGCATCGGCGCAGCGCCCGGGCGCTGGGCCTAATCAGCGCGGTGTTCGTGGTGGGACTGGCATGTTCCCTGGCCGGGTTCGCCTGGATGGTGCGCATGCACCGCGAGTCGGCCGCCCTTGACTCAGCGATTCTCGACGGGGGGGCGCGTCTCGCCCAGGGAATCCTGCTCGCCGAGCGCAGCTACCAGCGCTTCCTCCTCACGGGCGAGCCCGCGCTGCTTCGCGAACACCGGGTGGCGGACGCGTCCATCGGGGACGCCCTGGACGGCCTGGAACGCAGGGCGCGGGATCTTGCGGCATGGCTGCCCGACGGCCCCCGGCGGGTCGCCGATGTGCGGGGAGCGCTCGCCGACTGGCGCGCCGCGTACGTGGGGCCGGCGATCACCGGGCGCCTGAAACACCTCTGGCGCGAACTCGAGATCTTCCGCTCCAACCGGGGCGAGGCAGCGTGGGTCACCCGGCTGGATGCCGCCATCCTGGGACTTCGCCGTGCGCTGTCGGCCGCGGCTCTCGCCCGGGACCGCGCGCTGCGGCCCCGGCGTTCGGCAGCGGTAGGGCTCCTGACGGCGGGCCTCCTCCTCCAGACCCTGGCCCTGCTGGTTCTCGTTCCCGCGGGCGTCCACGGCCTCACCCTGTTGCGCGACCGTGGACGTCTGGCGGTGGCGCTCATGGAGGGCACGGAGCGGATCCAGCACGCTCCGGACGAGACGGCGATCGCCGCGGCGCTTGTCGAATCCGCGGTCCGGGATGCCGGAGCAACCCGCTCCGTGGTCCTCCAGGCTTCTTCCTCGGGCCTCGCGGCAGCTGCCGTGGCCGGCCAGGCGGTGACAGGAGTGGTGCCGGATTCCCCTGTGCTGGCCCAGCCTGCCCTGTGCCCGGTCATCCGGACCGGCCAATCGCACTTCGTGGCCGATGTCCGGAGCGGCCAGGCCTGTGCCTGTCCCTTGGGGGTCCCGAACCGCGGTGGCTACCTCTGCCTCCCGCTGACCACGCGGGATCGGGTCCATGGCCTCCTGAACGTCCAGGGCGCCCCCCGCATGCGGCTGGCCGCGGACCACCTCCAGGACCACTTCGCGGCCCTGGCGCGCGTGGCCTCGCTCGTGCTTACCGGGCACCAGCTCCTGGAACAGGCGCGGCATCAGGCGGTGACCGACGCGCTGACGGGCGCCTACAACCGCCGCTACTTCGAGTCCAGCCTCGCCCAGCACCTGCATGCGGCCCGCCGCCGCCAGGCCCCCCTCGCCATCCTGATGCTCGATCTCGACCGGTTCAAGCAGTTCAACGACGCGCATGGCCACCAGGCCGGGGATGCCCTGCTCGAGGCGTTCGGCCGGATGGCCGGCGACGCCCTCCGCCGGGACGACGTGCTGGCGCGGTACGGCGGCGAGGAATTCGTCGTCCTCCTGCCCAACACCGGCAAGCCGCTCGCGCGCCGGATCGCGGAGCGCATCCGGACCGGGACCCGGAACCTGTTTCTCCCCCAGCACCCGGACCTGCTCCGGCCGGTCGCCAGCGTCTCGATCGGCGTGAGTGAATATCCGCGGGACGGCGCGACGGCCGAGGAACTGCTGAAGGCGGCCGACGATGCCCTGTATCAGGCGAAGGGTGCGGGTCGGGACCGCGTGCTGGCCGCCTGAGCGGTGATCCGGATCACACCCTCACCGGGGCAGCACGGTCCCCGGGAGGAGGATCTGGAGAAACCCGCCCGCTTGCGGGAGGAGGGCGCCGCCACTCCCCAACGCCGCCGACGGGACGGCGGGGACCAGCCCGCCTCCCCCCGGCGCCCCGGCGACGGGCAGGAGGCCCGCCCCCGGCAGCGCGGTCCCGAGGTTCGGCGCGGGCGCGGACGCGAGGCGGGGGATCAGGCCCCCCGGGAGCTCCGGGACGGGGCTGCCAAGGGATGGCCCGGCGACCTCGTCCGGCATCGCGAAATCGTCCTCGAGCCGTTGCAGGTCACCCACCGCCGCGGGCCGCGGCGCGGCAATCAGCCCATCGGCCCCCACGGCGGCCGTCATCCCCTCGTCCACGAGCACCGCCGCGCGTCCGGCGCGGCTGGTGAGCGCCACCCGGTGAACTGCCGGGTCGTGCTCATCCAGGACGGTCACGGCGCGGCCGTCGAAGACGAACGCGGTGCCCTTGACGGCGGTGATCGCACTGGCCGAGGCGATGGAAAACGTGGCCCCCCGCCGAAGCGGCCGTACCAACGCCCGCACCGCGCCCTGCGCCAGGTCGAGGAGGGTGCTCACGGTACCCCACCGGGCGCCCTCCGCCAGCCGCGTGACGGCCAGCTCGGTGTCCCGGCGCAGACGCACCCGGCTCCGGTCCGGGAGCAGGAGTTCCACCGCACCGGCCCGGGTCCGGACCCGGTCACCGGGGTATGACGCCGCCCCGGGGCTCGCCTCAAACCACGCGGGCGGGATCGTGCGGGAGATCTCAACCTCCCCTATCAGGCGTTCGACCACGGCCGGCACATCCGCGGCTCCCGCGGCACGCGGTGAGATGCCGGCGATCAGGGCCAGACCGAGCACGGCAGGCAGGGTGGGCATGGGACACCTCCTGCCGCGGGCTCATGCATCAGCCGTGCCCGGGGGCGATTCTTGCAGCCGGCTTGAACGATGACTCGCGTTGCCATGTTGCCCGGTCCCGGGACCGGAGTCCGGCAACGGGCCTCAGGCTACAAACACCGCCTCCGCCTCCCGCTGGAGGGCCGCCAGGGGCGCCCAGGGGTCGCTCCGGCCCTCCTGGATCAACGAGCAGGGCCCCGCGAACCCGGCGGCCCGGGCGAGCGCCAGGCATTTCCGGAATTCCGGCCAGTCCGGCTCCCCGGTCTTCAACCCGATGGCCTTCGCGTGCACGGAGGTGGCACGGGGCATGATCCGGGCCAGGTCAGCATGCTTGGCCGGGCCGGAGAAATTCCCGAAGTCCGCGCAGAGACCGACCTCCGGTCCGGCGGCGGCCAGGACGCCCAGGACGGCGTCGGCGTTGACGGTGAGCTTCCCGAAATTCTCCGTGCTGACCGCCACCCCGCGGGTGGCCGCGAATGCCGCAAGCTCGCGGAGCCCCTCGCCCGCCAGTGCCATGGCCGCCGGCGACGGCGGCGACTGGCCCGCGACGAGCCGGACGCGGGACGCCCCGAGCTTGGCGGCGACCTCGATCCACGACGACATCATCCCGAGATGCTTCACCCGGCACCCCGGCCCGTCCTCGGTCAGGTCCCCGTCATCCACCAGGATGCTGTACAGCTCAACGCCCGCCTCCCGCGCCGCACCCGCCAGCCGCTTCAGGTAGTCGTCGTCCGATTGAGGAAAGTGGAAGTGGCACAGCTCCACGGTCCGGATTCCCGCCGCCGCGCACCGGGCGGGAATCTCGAGCAGGGGGACCCGCTCCCGGGTCAGCAGACCGTGCAGGCTCCACGTGGAGACCGAAATGCGGAATCCGTTCCGGTTCATCAGAACTGAGCGTACCACGCGCGCTTGCGGCGGAACTCCGCGAGATCGACCTCCCCGGCGAGCACGCGGGACAGGAAGGCCTTCACGCCCGCCCGGCCGATCTTCTGCCGGAGCAGCCACGCGAGGTGCGCCTCGTACTCCGCCTCCTCCGCGCCGGTGCGCTCCCGTCCCGCGAGCTCCCGCGCCCGGGGCGACTCTACGGCCCTGCCGCCGGACAGGAGGTGGGCCAGCGCCTCGTGGAAGTTGCGCGGCCACCCCGCCCCCACCCGGAAGAAGTGGTGGTGCACCGCCTCATGCTCCAGGATCTGCCGCAGACCCCGCCGCCGGTCCAGCATCTCTACCGGCTGCATCAGGATGACCCCGTCCCGGGTGACCGCCCCGAAATCGGGCGGGATCTGGGTGAAGGTCATGTATTCTTCGCGGGTGCCGAAAACGATGACCGCGACCGGCCGGGCCGGGATGCCGGTGAGCTGCTCCAGGGAGACGAGCTTCTCCTGGATGGTCCGGCGGATCCTGACCTGGTCCCCCACCGACACCGCCACCACGGTGGAGCCGGGAGGCGGAAGGAGCGTCACCGCCGGGGCTCCCGCCGCCGCCACACCCGCCCCGACCACCAGCCACGCCAGCATGGCCCATTATCGCCGGACCCGATGGGGTATAATTCCCGTGTCGGTGATGCGGGCGTAATTCACTGGCAGAATGTCAGCTTCCCAAGCTGAACGTAGTGGGTTCGATTCCCACCGCCCGCTCGCTCTTATTTCTCTCCGCGCTTCCCGAGGCCTCTTCGCGTCCCCTCCTCCTCTTCGAGTAGTTCAGTTGATGATTTCACCCTTGCTCGCGGCAAGCCGCTCGCGCCACTTCGCGAGTTCCTCGGGAGTCTGTCTGTCCCATTCACGTTGTTCGCTTACGATTCTCAAGGGAGCAAGGGATCGATAAGACCGCGTTGGATTGCCCGGGAACTTCTGGTTGGTCACATTGGGATCATGTTCAAACGGCCCGGTGGGTTCGACGACGTAGACCCGGCCTGCGCCTTCTCCCTTTGCCAAACCTGCTGCCAGTCCTGCCCCGATCGGGAGAGCGGTGAAATACACGTGATTCATGGTGAGGTCGTCTTTGTAGTTTGACGTCCTCCCTGCCGTCAGGAGTCCTCCGATCTGAAGATCTGCCTTGGTCCCGTGGAAGAAGGGGCCTTGGTCAGCGGGCGCATCGCTGGATGACTTGGCTAGGTTGAAGCACTTGGACGCCTCATCCGAATCACCAAGTTCCTCGTGGCACTTGCCGATGGCTGAATAGAGGCGATGGAATGCACTCCTGACGGAGTCGTCGTTGATCCGCAGGGCGATCTGCAATGCCGTTTCCAGCCATTTCAGCCTGTCAGCCGTCTCAGCCTGATGCTGAGCCACAAAGTATGCAGACAAGAACCGCTGCCAGTTCTCGGTCGAATCATTCCAGGCTCGCAGAAACAGCTTGCCCGCTTCGTCCGCCTTGTTTCCAGCCTCCAGGCTCATGCCTTGGAGGCAGAGCCGCACGACGTGATCCTGGGGATTGAAATCCATCGCGACCTCACCTCCTGACACGCAACAACGCAGGGCATCCCCGACACAGACTCAACGATCCCCCCCGGAGCGACGCCCGGATGACATAGGCTGGTCTTCCAGCATCATGTGTTCCTGCTGGTGAATGCGTTCATCGCGCTGTCACTCAATTGTGCGACAACTCTAACCCGACCTGCGTGTCCACGCCTAGGGGCGCGAGGGGGACGCCGGGACAGGCCCCCCGGTAGCCGTACCTGACACTGATTACTGTATGGGGCCTGTGATCCTTGTCAAGGAACGCGTGTCCTATGTCCGGGCTACCATCTCGCCCTCACGTGCCCAGCCACGTGCCCAAGATTCGGTCGAGGGCTACCCGAGCGATACCCTCCGGATACCTACCCGGCTCTCCGCTTTTTCTCTGCTCCGATGAAATCAACAAAGCCCATGCCGGCATTCGGACGCATTCTCCTTGCCCTGCATGGGCTCGCTGGGTGCCCCTCGCGATGTGTTGCGAAGTCTTCCCATTTCTAACAAATCAGCGGCTGGGTCGTTCCCAAGCTGAGCGTAGCGGGTTCGATTCCCACCGCCCGCTCGCCTTCATCCTTTCCTTGCCCCCCCCGGCCCTTGCTTCAAGCGGAAGGCCCCATTCCCTTGCAGCCGCCCGCGTTGCTCCAGTACAGCGCAAAGCGGACGTTTTTGATGACTTTGATTAGTGCTTAGCGCTAAGTAATAATCAAGCGATGGGCACGCATCGCATCGCGCAGGCGCTGGGCCGGATGGGCGGCAAGGCCCGGGCCCGGGCGCTCCCGCCGGAGGAACGCCGGCGTATCGCCGCCCAAGGGGGGCTCTCCCGCTCCTTGTCCCGCCACGCGGCACGCCGGATTGAGCACAACTATTCATACCTCCGTGCCGCGCAGAAACTCCGGCGCGCGGGCCGGCGACATGGCCTCTGAGGTCGACCACCTCGAATCCCTCACCAGCCTGGCTGACGCCCTCGCCACCGCCGGACTGGAGAGTGTGCTGGTGGGTGGGATGGCTCTGGTAATTCATGGTTCCAGACGCGTCACCATGGATTTCGATCTGCTCGTGGATACTGCCAGCATGAAGCCAGACAGGCTTGTTGCCCTGATGTACGGGCGCGACTACGAGCTTGTCACGAAGCTCCGCCCGGATGGCTCGATCGCACGGCGTCTCGACAGGCAAGGGGCCGCAACGGCGTACGTGGCGGCAAAGCATTCCCGGATCATCCACTTTTTCCACCCACACTATGACGAACGGGTGGACCTGCTCCTCGACTTTCCTGTTCCAGCGCGGCCCATCATCCGCCGTGCGATCCGCGTGAGATACAACGGAGGCTCGATCCGCGTCGCCACGCTGGAAGATATGGCCTATCTGAAGGAGCTCTCGCAGCGCTCCCGCACGTCCGTCGGCGACGCCCAGGATCTTGAATTCCTGCGACACATTCAGCGAAGGCCATGACACACATGGTGTATGCCGCCCTCGCCGTCATTCTGACCTCCAGGCAGCCGGCAAGGGCCACTGTCATCTCCGACCCGAGAGCACGGGCGGAGGCGATTCTTCAGCAAATGACTCTCGAAGAGAAGATTGACGAGCTGGGCGGCGTGCATGGCCACTTCATCCGGGAGATCCCGCGGCTCGGCGTTACCCGGATCAAGCTGGCCGACGGGCCGGTGGGTGTCCGGGCCATCGCCTACCCTGCCGCGATCTGCCTGGCGGCGACCTTTGATGGCGACATGGCGGGACGATACGGCACGGCACTCGGTCGGGACGCGCGGGGCCGGGGGGTCCATATCCTGCTGGGTCCCGCGCTGAACATTCACCGGACCCCCCAGTGCGGCCGTAATTTCGAGTACCTGGGCGAGGACCCCTGGCTGGCGGGACGGATCGCCGCAGCCGAGGTGCGGGCCATCCAGTCGGAGGGCGTCCTGGCCTGCATCAAACACTTCGCGTGCAACAACCAGGAGAACGACCGGGAAACGGTGGATGCCCGCGTGGACGAGCGGACGCTGCGGGAGATCTACCTGCCCGCGTTCGAGGCGGCCATCCATGACGGGCGCGCGCAATGCGTGATGGATGCGTTCAACAAGGTGAACGGAAGCTTCTGCTCCCAAAACCCCTTCTTGAACGTTCAGGTATTGCGCCAGGAGTGGGGGTTCAGCGGCATCGTGATGTCCGACTGGGGTGGGACGCACGACACGCTGGGCGCGGCCAACGGCGGGCTGGATCTGGAGATGCCCCGCGCGGAGTTCATGACCCGGGACCGCCTGCCCCCCCTGGTCCGGAGCGGCGCCGTGGACCCGGCCGTGATAGACGAGAAGGTCCGGCACCTCCTCGCCACCCTGATCGCCGCAGGCTTCCTGGACCGGCCGCAGGAGCGGCCGGACATCCCCTCGAACGACCCCACCAATACCGCCACCGCTCTTGAGACGGCACGGGCCGGAATCGTCCTCCTCAAGAACGACCGGGCGACCCTCCCCCTCGATCCCGCCTCCGCTCGGCGGATCGCGGTGATCGGGCCCAATGCCCACCCGGCCGTCTGGGGAGGGGGCGGGAGCTCCCATATGGAACCATCCCACCCCGTGAGCATCTACGACGGCATCCGCCGCATCCCGGGGGTCACCGCGGGTCTTGTCCCCGGCACGAAAGACCCGGCTGCTGCCGCCGCCGCAGCCCGCGCGGCGGACGCGGCCGTCGTCTGCATCGGGTTCAACCAGGACCTGGAAGGCGAAGGGTCGGACCGGGATTACACCCTCCCCCGCGGACAGGTGCGGCTGGTGCAGGCCGTGGCTGCGGCCAATCCGCGAACGGTCGTTATCCTCTTCGGAGGCGGCGGGGTGGACTGGTCCGGGTGGCTGGACCGCGTGCCGGCCCTGATCCACGCCTGGTATCCGGGCCAGGAGGGCGGGCAAGCGGTGGCGGAAATCCTGTTCGGCAACGTGAACCCGTCCGGCAAGCTTCCGGTGACCTTCGAGCGGCGGGCACAGGATAACCCCTCCGCCCGCTGGTACATGCGGGACGAGGATGCAGAGGCGAAGCGGGCGGTCTATGGGGAGGGCCTCTTCGTGGGGTACCGGGGATACGACCACGCCGGCATCACGCCGCAATTCTGCTTCGGGTACGGGCTTTCCTACACGACGTTCGAGTATGAGGACCTGGCCGTCTCGTCCCCCGGAAGGCATGAACCGGTCGAGGTGTCATTCACCATCAGAAATACCGGCGCGCGGGCCGGGGCGGAAGCCGCGCAGGTCTACGTCAGCCAGCGCAGCCCGAGTGTCCCCCGGCCGCCGCAGGAGCTCAAGGGCGCCGCCAAGGTAGCGCTCGCCCCTGGAGCCTCGCAACGGGTGACGGTCACCCTGCCGCCGGCGGCATTTGCGTTCTGGCATCCCGGCCGCAAGGCCTGGGTGGTGGAGCCCGGCATGTTCGACATCCTGGTCGGCGCCTCGTCACGGGACATCCGGCTCCGGGGAACAGTCGTTCGGGAGGGCGAGACCCTCCGCTAGAGGGCTGCGGGGACCGGGCGCTCCGGAAAGCCCAGGCGGTTCACGCGAAACCGGGTGCGCGCCAGCGCGTCGTTGAGAAGCGCCTGCGCCACCGGTCGCGCGGCCAGGTACGGGGTCGCCCAGACCTGGATCTGCGCCAGCCCGTTGCCGGAGGCGAAGAGGGTACGATCCTCCGGCCCGAACTGGAGCCAGGAGACGTCGCTGCCGACCTTGAGCGGCTCCCCCACCTCGACGCCTTCGGGCAGCGCCCAGAGGCGCACCAGGTCACCGTACTCGCCCACCGCCAGGTAGTCCCCGGAGCCGCTCCAGCAGAGCGTGGCCACGGTCTGCGTATGGGCCAGCGGCGCCCCCGCCGGCTTGCCGGTCGCCGCGTCCCAGACCCGCACGGTCTTGTCGGCGCTGCCGGTCGCCAGCAGGGCTCCGGATGGGCTGAAGGCCACGGTTCCCACGCCTTCGCGATGGTGCAGGACGGGCCCGACCGGCCGGCCCGTGGCGGCATCCCAGAGCCGGGCGGTCGCATCGGCGCTGCCGGTCGCGATCCGGGTCCCGTCCGGACTGAACGCCACCGAGAGGACCGGCCCGCGGTGCGGGAAGGGGGGAAGCATCGGACGGCCGCTGGCGGTGTCCCACACCGCGGCTGTCCCGTCCGCGCAGCCGGTCACCAGCCTCCGCTCATCCGGACTGAACGCCGCGCACAGCACCGTGTCCTTGTGGCGCATCGGCTCACCGACCGGCAGCGCGGTCTCGGGGTCCCAGATCCGGGCCGTATGGTCCGCGCTCCCCGTCACCACCCAGCGCCCCGCCGGGCTGTAGGCCATTACCATGATCATGCCGTCATGCATGCCCGGATCGCCCGCCTGCCGGGCGGACATCACGTTCCAGAACCGGATCTGGTGGTCGTACCCGGCGGTGGCCACGCGCGCACCGTCAGGACTGATCGCGATGCACTGGATGCCTCCGGGGTGCTGCGCAATCGCCCGCTGCTCATTCCCGGTCCGGGCGTCGAACACATGGATCGCCCCCTTGAAGTCCCCGATGACCGCCACCGTGCGGTCCGCGCTCACCCGGGAACACTCCCCCCAAACCGGGGCGACGATCCGCCGCAGGCGGGGCGCCAGCGTGGACACATCCCAGACCTGAGCGGCCCGCTCGGCGCCGGCTGCGACCGCCAGCCGGCGGCCGGCCGGGCTGAAGGCAACCGGCGTGGCCCAGCCCCCGTGGCGGCAGGGCGCCGCCGGCTCCC
>CAYNUZ010000045.1:0-13333 GCA_964400385.1 uncultured bacterium
AGCGCCAGCCCGCTGGCCAGCCCCGCCAGCGGCAGCCGGGCACCGCCCCCGGCGAGCCGCAGCCGGTCAAAGAGCCCCAGCCGCCGCCTCCCCGGCTCCGTTCCCGCGGTGCGTTCCTCGATCGCCCGCCACATCCGGTCGGTCGGGACCACGGGCGCGGCCGCCCGGGCGGTCCGGCGCAAGTCCTGCATCCGCTCGACGGCCCGCAGGCACTCCGGGCACGCCGTGCGGTGCGCCTGCTGGGCCGGTGTCAGCTCCAGCTCGCCGTCGAGCCAGGCCGAGAGGTCGGCGGGGGAGAGGTGCGGCGGGTTCATGATGGAGTGCTCCACCTGACCCGACGTACGGGCGCGGCGAAAGTTCCACCTTTCATGCCGCGGTGACCCCCCCCAGCGCCGCCAGGAGCGCCTCGCGGGCGCGCGCCAGCCGGGATCGCACGGTGCCGGTGTTCAGCTCCAGCCGGTCCGCGATGGCCTCGTAGGGGAGCCCCTCCCACTCGCGCAGGAGGAAGACCGCCCGCTGGCCCTCCGGGAGCCCGGCGATCGCTTCGCGGAACCGCGCCAGGTCCTGGGACCGCTCCGCCTGCCGGTCGGGGCCGGGCTGCCGCGCCGCCAGCCGGTCCCCCAGCGTGGCGCCCGAATCATCCAGCGGCGCGTCCAGGGACGTTTCGCCCCGCCGCTTGCGCGCGCGGGCGCGGTCGATCACCAGGTTGCGGGCGATCCGGAAGAGCCAGTGGAGCAGGGACGAGTCGCCGCGAAACGACCCCAGACCGCCCCAGGCGCGCACGAACGTGTCCTGGACCACCTCGCAGGCCTCGTCCGGATTCCCGGTCTCGCCCAGCACGTACCGGTAGAGGCTGGCGTGGTGGGCGAGATACAGCTCGCGGAAGGCGTCCCGGTCGCCCGCCTGTGCGCGGGCCAGAGTTTCATCGGCGCTGGCCACGCACCAAGTATAGGGAAGGCGGCGGAGCGGCTGCGGTACGATGGGCCGCGATGGCAACGGAGACGGCGCAGCCGGCGGGCGGACTGGCGGGGCTCAAGGTCGTGTCCTTCGAGTCGCGGATGACGAAGGAGATGCACGGCCTGATCTCCCGGCAGGGGGGGCAACCCCTGGTGATCCCCGCGCTGCGCGAGGTGCCGGTGGCCGAAAACCAGGCCGCGCTGGCGTTCGGCCGGGCGTGGCTGGCGGGCGGTTTCGACGTCCTGGTCTGCCTGACCGGGGTGGGGGTGAAGCAGCTCGTGGACCTGCTCGCGACCGAGCACCCCCGCGAGGCGATCCTGGGGGCCTTCCGCCGGGTCACCGTCGTGGCCCGCGGGCCCAAGCCGGTCCACGCCCTGGGTGAGCTGGGGCTCAAGGCCGACGTGGTGGCCCCGGAACCCAACACGTGGCGGGAGGTGCTGGCCGAGCTCGACGGGAATCGGCCGGTGGCCGGGAAGCGGGTAGCGGTGCTGGAGTACGGGGAGCCGGCCCCGGCCCTCGTGGAAGGGCTGGCGGCCCGCGGCGCCGTCGTCACCCGGGTGCCGGTGTACCGGTGGGCGCTGCCGGAGGACCTCCTGCCGCTCAAGGCCGGGATCCGGGAGATCGTGGAAGGGCGGCTCGAGGTGGTGCTCTTCACCAGCGCCGCGCAGGCGGCGCACCTCATGAAGGTGGCGCAGGCGGACGGGCAGGGCCGCGCACTGCGCGCCGGGCTCGCGCGGTGCGCGGTCGGATCGGTCGGGCCGACGACCACGGCCGAGCTGCGGGAGCTCGGGCTGGAGGCGGACTTCGAGCCGGACCACCCGAAGATGGGCCACCTGGTGCTCGCGGCGGCGGAGCAGGCGCGGGGGATCGTGGAGAGGAAGAAGGTGGCCGCACTCACGGTGGCTTCCCGTACCCTGGCTGCCCCGGCGGACCCCCTGCGGGAGTCGGTCTTCCTCAAGGCCTGCCGCCGGGAAAAGATCCCGTACACGCCCGTCTGGCTGATGCGCCAGGCCGGGCGGTACATGAAGGAATACCGGCTGTTGCGCGAGAGCGTGCCCTTCCTCGAGTTGTGCCGCCGGCCGGATCTCGCCGCGGAGGTCACGGTCGGCGCGGTCGAGCGCATCGGGGTGGATGCCGCGATCCTCTTTTCGGACCTGCTCGTGGTCTGCGAGCCGATGGGGTTTCCGGTGGCCTATACGAAGGGGGACGGACCGGTGATCACCGGGCCGATCCGGACGCCCGCCGACGTGGACCGGCTGCGCGACCTTGACCCGGCGGCGGTCGGGTACGTGCTGGAGGGGGTCCGGCTCTCGCGGGCCGCGCTCCCGGCGGGGATCCCGCTGATCGGGTTCGCCGGCGCCCCGTTCACCCTCGCGTCGTACCTGATCGAGGGCGAGGGATCCCGCCACTTCACCCGGACGAAGTCCTTCATGTACTCGCACCCGGAGGCCTGGCACACGTTGCTGGCGCGGCTGGCCGCGTCCATCGCCCGGTACCTCGCCGCCCAGGCGGCCGCCGGGGCGCAGGCGCTGCAGGTGTTCGACTCCTGGGTCGGGTGCCTTTCCCCGGACGACTACCGCCGGTACGTCCAGCCGCACGTGAAGACCCTCTTCGCCGGGCTGCCGGCCGGGGTGCCGACGATCCACTTCGGGACCGGGACCGCAACCCTGCTTCCATTGATGAAGGAGGCGGGCGGGACGGTGATCGGGCTGGACTGGCACGTGGATCTGCGGGAGGCGTGGGACCGGCTGGGGCCGGAGACCGTGGTGATGGGCAACCTCGATCCGGCGGTGCTTTTCGCCCCGCCCGACGCGGTGCGGGCCGCCGCCCGGAACATCCTGGACCGCGCGGGCGGGCAGCCCGGCCACATCTTCAACCTCGGCCATGGCATCCTGCCCGGCACCCCGGTGGACCACGTGAAGGCGCTCGTGACCGCGGTACACGACCACAAGGCGTGACACCGGCAGGCGTCCTGCTCATCTCCTTCGGCGGGCCGGAGAAGCCGGAAGAGATCCGGCCGTTCCTGGACGTGGTGCTGAAGGGCCGGCCGGTGCCCCCGGCCCGGATCGAGGAAGTCGTGAACCACTACATGGCGATCGGCGGGAAGTCGCCGCTGAACGATCTCACCCGGCAGCAGGCCGCGGCCCTGGAGAAGGAATTGGCCGGGCGGGGGGTTGCGGTCCCCGTGGTGGTGGGCATGCGCAACTGGCACCCCTTCCTCAAGGACGCGCTCCAGGGGTTCGCGGACCGGGGCCTTCGTCGGGTGACCGGCGTGGTGCTCTCGTCGCACCGGGGCGAGGCCAGCGTGGACCGGTATCAGGGCGCCGTCGCGGAGGCGCGGGCGGCGGTCGGGCCCGCCGCGCCGGAGGTCGTGTACACCCCGACCTGGGCGGACCACCCGCTCTTCATCGAGGCCCTCGCCGACCGGGTGCGGGAGGGGCTGGACGAGCTGCCCGAGTCACTGCGCGGCCGGGCGCGGTGGCTGTTCACCGCGCACAGTGTGCCGGCGGCGATGCCGGGGGTGGACCTCTACCAGGCCGACCTGAACCGGACCGCGGAGCTGCTGGCGGCCCGGTTGGGAGGCCACGGCTGGCGGCTGGTGTGGCAGAGCCGGAGCGGGGGGCCGCGCGATCCGTGGCTGGGGCCGGACGTGTGCGACGCGCTCCGGGAGGAGGCCGCCGCGGGCGCCCCGGCGTTCCTGGTGGTCCCGATCGGGTTCGTGGCGGACCACGTCGAGGTCCTCTATGACCTCGACCACGAGGCGGCCGAGGTGGCCGGGGCGCTGCACCGGCCGTTCGCCCGCGCGGGCACGGTGGGGACGCACCCCGCATTCATCCGGATGCTGGCGGACCTCGTCCAGGCCGCGGGATGAAGCGCGCGGTGATCGCCGGGGCGGGGGTGGCCGGCCTGGCGACCGCCCTGAAGCTGCACGAGGCCGGCTGGTCGGTCACGATCCTCGAGGCCGCGCCCGAGCCCGGGGGCGCGGCCCAGACGATGGTCCGGAACGGGTTCCTGCTCGAGGCCGGGCCGGACTCCTTCATCACCACCAAGCCGGAGGCGGTGGAGCTGTGCCGCCGGCTCGGGCTCGAGTCCGACCTCATCGGGGTCAGCGGCGAGCACCGCCGCAGCTTCATCGCGCGGGACGGCCGGCTCTATCCGACGCCCGACGGGTTCTACCTGCTGGCCCCGACGAAGTGGGCGCCGTTCGCCACCACGCCGCTGCTCTCGCCGCTGGGCAAGCTGCGCGCGGCCCTGGACCTGGTCCTGCCCGCCCGGAAGGAATCAGGGGATGAGACGCTGGCCTCGTTCGTGCGCCGCCGGTTCGGGCAGGAGGCGCTGGACCACCTCGCCCAGCCCATGGTCGCGGGGATCTACACCGCCGACGCCGAGCAGCTGAGCCTCGCGGCCACGTTCCCGGATTTCCTGAAGATGGAGGCCTCCCACCGCAGCGTCATCCTCGCGCTGCGCGCCCGCCGGGGTGCCCCGGGGGGGGCGGCCACGACCGCCTCCGGTCCGCGCTATGGATTGTTCGCCACGCTGCGCAAGGGGGTCTCGACCCTGGTGCAGGCGATGGTGGACCACCTGCCGGCGGGGACGGTCCGGACCGGCACCCGGGTGGCCGGCGTCGCGCGTTCGCCCGCAGGATGGACGGTGTCGGTGGACGGGGCGCCGGCGGAAACGGCCGACGCGGTCTGTCTCGCCCTGCCGGCGGCGGCGGCCGCGGCGGCGCTGGGCAGCACCGATCCCGGGCTCTCGGACGAGCTCAAGGCGATTCCCTGCGCCTCGCCGGTGACCGTAAACCTCGCGTACCAGCGCCCGCACGTGCGCCACGCCCTCGACGGGTTCGGGTTCGTGGTCCCCGCGGTCGAGCAGCGGCCGCTGCTGGCGTGCACGTTCAGCAGCGTCAAGTTCGCCGGGCGGGCGCCGGACGGCGCGGTGCTGCTGCGCGCCTTCCTCGGCGGGGCGCTCCACCCCGAGATGGCGGGCTGGTCCGACGCGGACCTGGCGGGTATGGCGCACGAGGAGCTGAAGGGGTATCTCGCGATCCTGGGCGAGCCGATGTTCGCCGAGGTGCACCGCCACCCCGGGTCCATGCCGCAGTACCACCTCGGCCACCTCGACCGGGTGGCCCGGATCCGGGCGCGGGTGCGCGCGCTGCCCGGGCTGGCGCTGGCCGGCAATGCGTACGACGGCATCGGGCTGCCGGACTGCATCCGGTCCGGCGAGGCCGCCGCCGCCGCGCTTCTGGCATGATGGGGCGGTGATGCGCCGCGCCTGCCTCCTCCTCCTGCTCCCCGGCCTCCTGCCCGCCGCGGCGCGGGCCGTCGAGCCGAAGCCGACCTTCGGGGCGTGGGTGGCGGAGTTCAAGGACGACTTCAGGCAGCTCCACGCGCATCCTGACGTCTTCGACTCGGTCTCGCTCTTCTATTTCAGCGTGTCCTGCGACGGCCACGTCTTCATGGGCGGGGCCCAGCCGCACGCCGCCGAGATCGCGTTCTGCAAGGCGCACCACATCAAGGCCTTCGCCACCTCGGCCAGCCCGCCGGGGACCTGCTTCGACGCCATCGCGGGCGCGAAGGGCGACCAGGTGATCGCCGACTACGTGCGGTATTGCGACCAGTACGCCCTGGACGGGATCGACCTGGATTACGAGGCGATGAACAACGCCTGGCGCCCCCACTACACCGTCTTCGTGAACCGGCTGGGCGCGGCGCTCAAGGCCATGACGCCGCCGCGGCTGCTGTCGGTCACCGTGCAGGACTTTCCCAGCGCGGCCGACGAGGCCTCGATGGCGTTCGACTACGAGGCGCTCGGCAAGGTCGCCGACCAGGTCCGGGTGATGCTGTACGACTATTCGACCGACAAGCCGGGCCCGATCATGCCGCACGGCTGGTACGAGGACGACCTCGCGTTCGCCGCCGCGCACATCCCGAAGGGCAAGTTCATCGCGGCGCTGCCGTGGTACGGCCGGGACTGGACGGACGGGACCGAGGACCACGAGGACCTGTTCTGGATGAACCGGGAGAAGGACACGGGGCTGGACGGGCTCCAGACGGTGATCAACCGGTATCACGCCAGGCCGGAGTGGGACGACGTCTCGGGCGAGTACCATTTCACGTACACGAAGGACGGGAAGCGCCACCAGGTGTGGATGCCCGACCCCCGCAAGTTCGCGTGGATGGCGAAGGCGGCGCTGGACGCGGGGGCGGCGGGATTCTACGTCTGGTACCTGGCGTACGCGCACCCGGACAACTGGAAGGTCCTGGACGACGTCTTCCACTACGTCCCTCTGTACCAGCACTGAACCCCGCCCCGGCCGTCCGCATCAGGCCCGTCCGGGCCGCCGAGCTCCCCGCGGTGGACCGGCTGCTGGCGGGGGTGTTCACGGAGCACACCGCCAAGGTCGGCAGCATGGTGCGCGAATTCGCCTACGTCTACACCCGGTCCAACCTCCGGTTCTGCCTCGGCGCCTTCGCGGGGAAAAGGCTGGTGGCCCATGCCGCGGCGCGCACCGCGGAACTGGTGATCCGCGGCGCCCGGGTCCGGTGGGCCGCGTACGGGAATGTCGCCACCCATCCCGACTTCCGGGGGCAGGGGATCGCCGGCCGTATCGGCGCCCTGATGTACCGCCGGCTCCGGGCGGCCGGTGTCCACCTCGTCTATATCTCCGGCACCCGGTCGCTGTACACGCGGGCGGGGGCGGTGGAGTGCGGGTCCAGCCGCACCTTCACGATCCGGGCGGGGAGGATTCCAGCGGCGGGAAGGGGCCTGGCCGTGCGCCCCGCGCACGGCGCTGATCTGACGGCCCTGGCGCGAATGACCGCGGCCGAACCGGTGCACTTCGCCGACACCGCCGCGGACTTCCGCACGGTGCTGCGCACCGGCTGGGTCCAGTGCGAGCGCGCCGGCGCGTGGGTGGTGACCTTCCGGGGTCGGCCCGTCACGGGCGCCATCACCGGCCGGAAGGAGCGCGGCGGGGGAGGATTCGTCGCGCATTACGCAGGGCTGCGGTTGGCGCTGGGCGCGGGGCTGCCTGCAATCGCCCGCCGGGCCGGGATCCGCCGCCTCGCGGTGAACGTGCCCGGTTGGGATGTTGAACTCGCGGACCTGCTGACCGCGACGGTGGGGCGGGGCTCACCCGCGGGGCTGCAGAGCACCGGCACGCTGCTCCTGCTGGACGCGCCCCGGATGTTGCGGCTGGCCGGGCTCCGGGCCCCGCGTCCCCGGACGACCGCCGCCGTGGCCGCGCTGACCCGCCGGCTCTTCGGCACCCCCGGCTGTGCCGCGGGGCTGCCGCTTCCCCCGGTGGGCCTCCACTACATGTAAGGAAGGGTTTCTAGGTCTTCGTCCCGAGGACCCGGACGCCGAGGATGAGGCCGAGGAAGCCCGCGGGCAGGCAGATCCAGACCGGGACGCCGAGGCTCGCGGGGATCGTGCCGCACACGATCGTGACCACCGCCGCGAGGATCGCGTAGGGCATCTGGGTGCTGAAGTGCTCGTAGAGCGAGCACTTGGAGGACAGCGAGGCCAGGATCGTCGTGTCGCTGATCAGCGAGCAGTGGTCGCCGAAGACGGCGCCGGCCAGGGTGCTGGCGATGGTGAGCATCAGGGTGAACTGCATGGCCCCGGCCGGAAGGTGCGCGGCGGTCCCGCTCGCCCAGGCGAGCGGCACCCCGATGGGCATCAGGACCGCCATCGTGCCCCACGAGGTCCCGGTGGAAAAGCTCATGCCGCAGGCGATCAGGAAGACGACGGTCGGCAGCATCCACGGTTTGGTGGAGGCCCCGAAGGTCCGGCCCACGAACTCCCCGGTCTGGAGGTCCTTGCACAGGTCACCCAGCGCCCACGCCAGGATGAGGATGCAGAGCGGGGGAACCATGATCCAGGCGCCCTTGCCAATGGTCCGGAGGAGCTGCCGTCCGCGCATGCCGCCCGGGCGGATCGCCAGCAGCAACGCGGTGACGAAGCTGAGGCCCGAGGCCAGGAGCATGGACTGGTAGGAGTCCGCGGCGCCGACGATCTCGCGCAGTCCCGCGCCCGCCAGCGCCCCCTTCGCCGCCAGCGCGGCCCGGCCGCTCCGGATCAGGTTGCCCAGCGTGACGAGGATCAGGAGCAGGATGGGCACGCCGGCCAGGGTCCAGTGGCCCG
Organism: uncultured bacterium; assembly: GCA_964400385.1. Taxonomy (GTDB): domain Bacteria; phylum Oederibacteriota; class CAKKQC01; order CAKKQC01; family CAKKQC01; genus CAYNUZ01. The sequence goes on from CAYNUZ010000045.1 coordinate 8,107, forward strand.
TCCGGAGCTTTTCCACATCCCGGGGTGCCTTCGCCTTGAGCGCCGCCCGTTCGGCCCGGAGCATCGGGCCGAAATCCCGGCCCATGATCGCGATGACGAAGATCAGCGCGGTGGCGAGGTGGAGGTAGAACCGGTACGGGATCGAGACCACGAAGAGGGCGTAGGCGGACTGGTGGGCGAACGCGGGGTCGGGGAGGGCCTTGAGCGCGTCCTGGATCAGCCCCAGCTCGAACCCGATCCAGGTGGAGATGAGCGCGAAGCTGGCGTCGGCGGCGCCGGTCGAGTCCACGATATAGGCCAGCTTGGCCCGGGACACCTTCAGCTTGTCGAACACCGGCCGGAAGGTCGGCCCGAGGATGAGGCAGTTGGCGTAGTCGTCGAAGAAGATCACCAGCCCCCCGATCCCGGCCATCACCTGCGCCCGGGCGCGGGTCGAGGCGTACTTCACCAGGCGGCCGACGAGCCCCTGCGTGCCGCCGGATTCGTTCATGAGGCCGACGGTGCCTCCGAGCAGGATTGTGAACAGGAGCAGCTTGAGGTGGTCCCAGTCCTGGAAGGGGAGCCAGAGGTAGTGGGTGAAGAGGAGATGGAGGGTTTCCGGCAGGTGCAGGTTGGCCACGAGGAACACCCCGGCCACGACCCCGGCGGCGAGCGAGACATAGACTTGTTGCGTGGCGATCGCCAGCCCGATGGCCAGCAGGGGCGGGAGGAGTGACCAGACCGACCCGGCCATATTACTTTGAGACGGTGTTCAGTTCATCCATCTCGGCTGCGGAGAGTTCGAGGTCCGAGGCGCCGAGGTTTTCGGCGAGCTGCTCGGGGGTGTTGGGGCCGATGATCGGCGCGGTGACCCAGGGGTGGCCGAGGTGCCAGCCCAGCGCCATCTGGACGATGGACTTGCCGCGGCGCCGGCCCAGTTTCTCGAGCGTCTCGACGATCCTGAAGTTCTTCTCGGAGAAATACCGGCCCTTGACGTGCGCCGCGCGGCTCGTCTTCGGGAGCGGCTTGCCCGCCCGGTACTTGCCGGAGAGGAAGCCCTGGCCGATCGGGGTGTACGGGATGCACCCGAGGCCGTACCGCTCCATGACCCAGACGTGCTCGTGCTCCAGCTCCCGGAAGGCCAGGTTGTAGAACGGCTGGTAGCAGAGGTATTGCGGGAGCCCCGCCTGGCGGGCGACCAGGACCGCTTCCGTCAGCCGGGCGGCGCTGAAATTGGAGGCGCCGATGTACCGCACCTTGCCCGCCCGGATGAGGTCGGCGTACGCGCGCAGGGTCTCCTCGATGGGCGTGGCGTCGTCGTACCAGTGCGACTGGTAGAGGTCGATGTGGTCCGTCCGCAGCCGCCGCAGGGAGTCCTCGCACGCGAGGACGATATGCGCGCGGGAGAGGCCGCCGCCCGTGGGCCCCTTCCACATGTCGCCGCGGCACTTGGTGGCGAGGAAGACCGCGCGCCGGTTCTTCCGCTGCGCGAGCCACGTCCCGACGATCGTCTCGGATTCGCCGCCGGTGTGGCCCTCGACCCACTGGGTGTAGATGTCGGCGGTGTCGAGGAAATTCCCGCCAGCCGCCGCGTACTGGTCGAGGAGCCGGAAGGCCCGGGGAGCGGGGGTCGTCCAGGTCATCTGGCCGGTGCCCAGGCAGATCGACGACACCTTGAGGCCCGTCGCACCGAGCGGGCGGGTCTTCATTTATTTGGGCTTGGTGAGGTCGTCGAGTTCCTTCATCTCGGTCTCGGACAGCTTGAGACCGGCCGCCCCGAGCGACTCCTTGAGCTGCTCGGGCGTATTGGCGCCGATGATCGGCGCGGTCATCCAGTCGTGGGACAGGTGCCAGCCCAGCGCCATCTGGAGGACCGACTTGCCGCGCTTGCGGCCCATCTTTTCGAGCGCCTCGATGACGGTCCAGCCCCGGTCGTTGAACAGCCACTTGAGGCCGTCGGCGCGCAGGCTCTTCGGGACCGGCTTGTTGCGCCGGTACTTGCCGGAGAGGAAGCCGCCCATGAGCGGGCTGTACGGGATCACCGCGACCTGGAACTTCCGGAAGACCCAGACGTGCTCCTTCTCGATGTCGCGGCCGAACAGGTTATAGAACGGCTGGAGCGAGACGTACGGGGAGAGCCCCGCGTGGCGCGCGATCAGGATCGCCTCGGTGAGCTTCGCCGCGCCGTAGTTCGAGGCGCCGCAGTACCGGATCTTGCCGGCCTTCACCAGGTCGCTGTAGGCGCGCATCGTCTCCTCGATCGGGGTCGCCTCGTCCTCCCAGTGCGACTGGTACAGGTCGATGTAGTCCGTCTGGAGCCGCCGCAGCGAGTCCTCGCAGGCCTGGATGATGTGGGCGCGGTTGAGCCCCTCGCCGGCCGGGCCGTCCCACATCTTCCCGCGGCACTTGGTGGCCAGGATGACCTGCCGGCGGTTCTTCCGCGCCTTCATCCACTTGCCGATGACGGTCTCGGACTCGCCGCCCTTGAACCCCTTGGCCCACGACGAGTAGATGTCGGCGGTGTCGAGGAAGTTGCCGCCGCCCGCGAGGAAGGCGTCCATCACGCGGTCCGCGGCGGCGAACGAGGTGGTCCAGCCCCACTGCATCGTCCCGAGGCACAGCTCGGAGACCTTGAGGCCCGTCGCGCCCAGCGGCCGGTATTCCATACCCGGCCATATTAGCACCAGCGCCCCCGCAGGGGGCGACTATGGTGGATGGTTCCTCTCCTCGGTGCGACAACGGCCCTGGGCCGGATTCAACAGGCAGGGTGCGCGACCTCAACTTCTGTATGATCAGCGCGTGACCCCACCGGAACCCGGTCGCCCGCCCGCGACGTCGCCGGTGACCGCGCGGGCCGTGGCGATCGGCCTGTTCCTGGCCGTCGGCATCAACCTGGTCATGGATTACAGCGACACCTACCTCAAGAACACGCTGATGATCGGGAACCACTTTCCCACGGCCGGCATGGCCATCCTCCTGGTGCTGACCCTGGCGGTGAATCCCGTGGCCCGCCGGCTGTCCGGACGGCCGCTGCTGGACCAGGGCGAGCTGCTGCTGGTCTGGAGCATGGTGGGCGTGGCCGGGGGCATCGGCGCGACGGGGTGCATGCGGTACATCCCGGGGTGGGCGGCCGCGCCCGCGTATTTCACGACGCCCTCGAACGAGTACGGGGCCTACCTGCTGCCGCACCTGCCGGACTGGATGGTGGTCAGCAAGGATCCGGACAACCACGCGGCGCGCTGGTTCTTTGAGGGGCTGCCCCGCGGCGAGCGGATCCCGTGGGGCGCGTGGATCGCGCCGCTGTCGTGTTGGCTGCTCTTCGCGGCGTTCCTGTACGCGATCCTGTTCGCCCTGACGTCGCTGTTCTACCAGCAGTGGACGGACCGGGAACGGCTGATCTTCCCGATGACCTACCTGCCCCTCGAGATGACCCGGGCGCCCGCCCCGGGGCGGTGGGTCAACGCCTTCATGGCGAACCGGCTCGTCTGGGTCGGCGCGGCGGTGCCGATCGCGGTCTACCTCGTGAACGGGCTGACGACGTACGTGCCGGGCCTGCCCGCCATCCCGCTGCTCTGGAACGGGTCCGGGTGGTTTCCCGACCGGCCCTGGAGCGCGCTGGACCTCCAGCAGATGCACCTGTACTTCTCCATCGTCGGGATCACGTTCCTCCTCACGACCGAGGTCTCGTTCTCGATCGTGTTCTTCTACCTGCTCTACCGCTTCAGCTTCGTCTACATCGCGTGGCTGGGCAGCGGGGCCACCGGTTTCTGGGGCGCCTGGGACCGCAAGATCCAGATGTTCGAGTCGGCCGGTGCGGTCCTGACCATGGCGGGGTTCCTGTTCTGGTCGGCCCGGCGCAGCCTGGGCCTCTGGTGGCGCCGGGCGCTGGCCGGCCGGGAGGATGCGGACGCCGACATCCTGCCGGCACGGCTTGCGCTGGCCCTCCTCGTGCTCGGGGGCGCCGGGATGGCGTGCTGGATGGCCGCCGCGCACGTGACCCTGTGGGCGGCCGCGTTCGGGCTCGCGCTGTTCCTGGCCGTCCTGCTCGTCCTCACCCGGGTCGTCGCCGAGGCGGGGTTGCTGTTCGTCGCGAACGCGCCGTTTTCCTGGGACGTCCTGACCGGCCTGGTCCCGCCGGGCTGGATCTCCGGCCCGACCGCCTCGGTGTTCATGATGCAGAAGGGCATCTTCATGCACGATGTCCGGGAGTTCCTGATGCCGTTCCTCATGAACGGCATCCGCGTCTGCGCCCTGGCGCGGATGCACGCCCGCAAGGTGCTCGGGGTGCTCGCGCTCACGGTCGTGGTCGCCATGGCCGCGGCGGCGTACGGGCGGATCACGACCTGCTACAAGTACGGCGGCGTGGCGGGGGACGACTGGGCCAACCTCTGGTCGCAGTTCTACTGGTTTCCCGACCTGGTGGATTTCCAGAAGAACCCGCCGGCGTACGACTGGCTCTCGCTGGGTGAGCACCGCGTGGTCCCGGTCACCGTGGCGCACGTCGGGATGGGCGTGCTGTCGACGGCCGGGATGCTCTTCATGCGCGCGCGCTACCTCTGGTGGCCGCTCAACCCGTTCGGGTTCATCGTCTGCAGCACCTGGGCCATCGCCATGATCTGGTTCTCCGTGGCGATCGGGTGCGTCGCCAAGTGGGGCGCGATGACGCTGGGCGGGGCGACGGCCTACCGGCGGGCCCTGCCGTTCTTCCTCGGGCTCGTCCTCGGTGAATCGGTGATCGCCTCGGTCTGGATCGTGGTGTCCCTGTTCACCGGCCGGCCCGGGCTGTATGTCCTCCCGGACTAGGGGCGCCCGGCGGGCCCCGCGCCCGCGTTCCCCCGGTCCCCGGCCGGGACGCCGCGGGACCCGGCCGCTTCCCGCCGACGCGATGTCGGCCCTGAACGATTTCCATGTCCTGCTGTACCGGCTCTACGGCGTGCATGCCACGATCCACGCGCCGTTCATCCCGGCGGACCGCAACCCGTGGGACTGGGCCCGCCCGACGCTGTGCGATGCGGTCCGGCGGGTTCCGGGGATGGTGGAGCGGTGCGACGCCTGTGAGCTGGCGCTGCGGCAGCGGGCCCGGAGCCGGGCGGTCCAGGAGCTCTGCCACGCGGGGCTGGCGCAGGTGGCCATCCCGCTGCGCCACCGGGGGGTCACGATCGGGCACGTCCTCTGCTCGCCGGCCCGGCTGGGCGGGTCCACGCGGGGCACTGTGGCGCGCGTGCGGGCCGCGGTCGGCGAGGCGGGG
>CAYNUZ010000046.1:0-13157 GCA_964400385.1 uncultured bacterium
GCCCGCGATCGCCAGCGGGCCGGCCACCAGGCCCGCGGCGAGCGCGAACCACGGCCCCTCCGCCCGGCCGCCCAGCCAGCCCCACACCCGGCGGCCGGCGCCCCACCAGCCCAGCAGGAGCAGGCCCGCGAGGCTGTAGAGCCCGACGGATTGGGCGAGGCGCGCCGCCAGCGTGCCCGGATGGAACGGGGTGACGAGGAGCGGCACCGCGAAGGCGCGGGCGGGGAGCGGATGGTGCAGGGTCGCGAGGAGGACGCCGAGGAATCCGAGCGGCGCGATCAGGGAGATGAATCTGGTGACCAATTCACCACCAGCGCCGCCGAAGGCGGCGACGATTGTGGATGGTTTTCCTTCCATTGTGGCAGCGAGCCCTGCGAGCTACCAGCCCTCGATGACCTTGATGACGATGTCCTGCGCCAGGTCGCGGATCGTGCGCCGCTGCGCGTCCGATTCGGTCTCGACCGGCAGGCCGGTGGCGGGCACGACGGTGTAATTGACGTACCGCTCCAGCTTGCGCAGCGACGCGCCCTTGGCCGCGGTCGAGGCCGGCCCCTTCTCCTGCCAGAGCAGGACGTTCTTGTCGAGGTCGGTGAGCGACAGGTCCACCACGATCCGCAGCCGGTACTCCTCGACGATGTTGTTCCGGTCGTACCGGGCCGGCTGCTTCACGTAGTCCGTGATGGACCCGTCCAGCAGCCCGTGCGCCCCCGCCTGCTGGTCCACGATCGTCACGCGGCCATCCAGCCGGAACGCGCGGCGCAGCTCGTCGTTCAGCAGCGGGGGAAGCTGGCTCTGGTCGGTGAGGTTCTGGAAGGGCTTGACGTAGAGGGTGCGAACCGAGTCCGGCAGCGTCCGCTTGACGGTGGATTCGCACCCGGCGAGGAGCCACGCGATTCCCACCAGAGCCAGACCGCGCCGTCCCATGGTGTTCAGACTACCAGATTGATGAGCTTGTCCGGGATGACGATCCACTTGCGGACGGGCCGTCCCCCCCTGGCCGCCGTGACCTTCGCATCCGCCAGCGCGGCGGCCTGCATCGCCTCCCGGTCCAGGCCGCGCGCCAGCACCAGTGTCGCCCGGTGCTTGCCGTTGACCTGCACGGGGATCTCGACCGCGTCCTCGGCCGCGGCGGCGCGGTCGGCCTGCGGCCACGCCGCCCTGAACACCGAGGGCCGTTCGCCCGCCCGCTCCCACCACTCCTCGGCCATGTGCGGCGCGAACGGCGCGAGCAGGAGGATCAGCCGCTTGAGGGCGAACGCCACGGCCGCCGGCTCCGCGGCCGCGTCCACGGCCTCCGCAAGATGGTTGGTGTACTCCATGAGCGCGCTGATCGCCGTATTGAAGTGGAACGACTGGACCGCGTCCTGGGAAACCTTGAGCACCGCCTGGTGCGCCAGCTGGCGGAGCTTCTTCCCGGCTTCGGTCCCGGCCGCCAGATCCCCCGGCGCATACGGGTGCGCGCGCAGCGCCGCCTCGTGCGTCGCCATCAGCCGTTCGACCCGGTAGAGCCAGCGCGCCACGCCCTCGATGCCCGAGTCGCTCCACTCCACCTCCCGGTCCGGCGGGGCGATGAACATCGTGTACGCCCGCGGGACGTCGCACCCGTACCGGGCCACCATGGCGTCGGCGGCCACGGTATTGCCCTTGGACTTGGACATCTTCTCCCCGCCCTTTGTCACGATCCCCTGGGTGAACAGGGCGGCGAACGGCTCGGGGTCCTTGACCAGCCCGAGGTCGAAGAGCACCTTCTGGAAGAACCGGGCGTACAGGAGGTGCAGGATGGCGTGCTCGATGCCGCCGATGTACTGGTCCACCGGCATCCACCGGTCCACCGCGGCCCGGTCGAACACCCGGTCGGCCGGCGACGGATCCGTGAACCGGAGGAAGTACCACGACGAGTCCATGAAGGTGTCCATCGTGTCGGTCTCCCGCCGGGCCGGTTTGCCGCAGGTCGGACAGGCGGTGTCCACGAACGTCTTCACCCGGGCGAGCGGGGAGATCGCCCCCGGCGAAAAATCGACATCCGGAGGCAGCGCGACCGGCAGCTGCGCGTCCGGCACCGCCACGGGCCCGTGGTCCGGACAGTGGATGACCGGGATCGGCACGCCCCAGTACCGCTGCCGGGAGATCCCCCAGTCCCGGAGGCGGTAGTTCACGGTGGCGGAGGCCTTCCCCTGCTTCGCGAGGTGGTCCACGATCGCCTTCTTCGCCGGCTGGTTGTCCATCCCGTCGAAGGGCCCTGAATTGACCTGGACCCCGTCCTCCTCAAAGGCCGCGGTCATCGCGGCGGCCGCGATGGGTTCCTCCTTCGGCTGGATCACCACCTTGACCGGCAGCCCCTGCTCCTTGGCGAAGACGAAATCGCGCTGGTCGTGCGCCGGCACGCCCATCACGATCCCCGACCCGTACTCGGCCAGGACGTAGTCCGCGACGTACAGCGGGACAGCGTCCCCGTTGGCCGGGTTGACCGCGAACCGGCCGGTCGGGACCCCGGTCTTCTTGCGGTCGGCCCCGGTCCGCTCGATCTCCGGCATCGCCTTGGCCCGCTCGACGTAGGCCAGCACCGCCGCCTCTTCCGGCCGTCCCTTGACCAGCCCGGCCACCAGCGGATGCTCCGGCGCGATGACCACGAAGGTCACCCCGAAGAGCGTGTCCGGCCGGGTCGTGAAGACCGGCAGCTCCGTCCCCGCGTCCCGCTCGGTGAAGACCACCCGGGCGCCCTCGCTGCGGCCGATCCAGTTGGCCTGCATCGTCTTGACCCGCTCGGGCCACTTGTCCAGGAGCTTCAGGTCGTCCAGCAGCCGGTCGGCATAGGCCGTGATCCTGAGCGACCACTGCTCGATGTCCTTCTTCACCACGACCGAGTCGCACCGCCAGCATTTCCCGTCCTCGACCTGCTCGTTGGCCAGGACGGTCTGGCACGAGGGGCACCAGTTCTGGAGCCCCTTCTTCCGGTAGGCGAGGCCGCGCTTGAACATCTGGAGGAAGATCCACTGGGTCCACCGGTAATAGGCCGGATCGCAGGTGGACAGCTCGTGCGTCCAGTCGTACGCGATCCCGAGATCCCGGAGCTGCCGCTTCATGGTCGCGATATTGGTCGCGGTCCACGCCGCCGGCTGGATCTTCTGCTGGATGGCCGCGTTCTCGGCCGGCATCCCGAAGGCATCCCAGCCCATCGGGTGCAGCACGTCGTACCCCTGCATCGTCCTGATCCGCGCCAGCACGTCCCCGATCACGTAGTTCCGGACGTGTCCCATGTGCAGCGCGCTGCCGGAGGGGTACGGGAACATCATCAGCGCGTAGAACTTCTTCTTCGCCGGGTCATTCGAGGCGCGGAAGGTCCCCTGGGCCTCCCAGTACGCCTGCCACTTACGGTCGATCGCCCTCCAGGAGTGCTCCTCGGCCACGACTCACCGCTTCTTGGATTTCAGGAGCTTGTACCCGACCGCGTCGGACAGCGCCTGCCAGGAGGCCTCGATGATGTTCTCGGAGACGCCGACCGTGGACCAGACGTCCTTCCCGTCGGTGGACTCGATCGAGACGCGGACCTTCGCGGCTGTGGAGGCCTGCGGGTTTACCACCCGCACCTTGTAGTCGGCGAGGTGGACGCCCTTGAGCTGCGGGTAGAACCGGCTCAGCGCCTGCCGCAGCGCCTTGTCGAGGGCGTTGACCGGCCCGTCGCCCTCGGCCACGGTGTGCTCGACCTGGCCGTTGACGCGGACCTTGAGCGTCGCCTCCGAGACGTTTTCGCCGTGGGCGCCGCGCTTCTCGACCGCGACCCGGTAGTCCAGCAGCTCGAACGGCGGCGTGCCGCCCTTCGTGACCCGGTGGACCAGCAGCTCGAAGGAGGCCTCGGCGCCCTCGTAGTGGTACCCCGCCTCCTCCTGGCGCTTGAGCGCGGCCAGGATGAGCTGGCTGCGCGGATCGCCCTTCTTCAGCTTGAGCCCGTAGCCCTCGGCCTTCCACCGCACCGTGGCCATGCCGGACATGTCCGAGACCAGGATCCGCCGGCGGTTGCCGACCGTCTCCGGGTGGACGTGCTCGTACGCCCGGGTGGTGCGCTCCACCGCGTGGATGTGCACCCCCGCCTTGTGGGCGAAGGCCGAGGCGCCCACGTACGGCTGCTCGTCGCGCGGCGGCCGGGTGGCCTGCTCGGTGACGAACAGGGACAGCGACCGGAGGGACGCCAGCTGCGCGTCCGTGACCACGTGGATCCCCAGCTTGAGCTTGAGGTTCGCCACGATCGAGCACAGGTTGGCGTTCCCGCACCGCTCGCCGAACCCGTTGATCGTGCCGTGGACCTGGGTGGCGCCGAGCTGGAGCGCCGTCATGCTGTTGGCGACCGCGCATTCGGTGTCGTTGTGCACGTGGATCCCGAACGGCCTGCCCAGCCGGGGCTTCACCTGCCGGACGATCTCGGCGACCTCGAACGGGAGCAGGCCCCCGTTGGTGTCGCAGAGCACCAGCCAGTCGGCCCCCGCGTCCTGGGCCGCCATGAGCGACCGGACGGCGTACTCGGCGTTGCGCTTGTACCCGTCGAAGAAGTGCTCCGCGTCGTACACGACCTCGCGCCCGGCGGCCTTGAGCAGCGCCACGGACGAGCGGATCATCTCGAGGTTCTCCTCGAGCGTGACCCGCAGGACGTCGGTGACGTGCAGGTCCCAGGACTTCCCGAAGATCGCGACCGCGGGGGTGCGCGCCGCCAGCAGGGCCTTGAGCAGCTCGTCCTTCGCGGCCTTGACCCGCGCCTTGCGGGTGCTGCCGAACGCCACCAGGCGCGCGTGCCCGAGCCGGAGCGCACGGGCCTGCCGGAAGAACTCGACATCCTGCGGCCGCGTGGGGTACGGCCAGCCGCCCTCGATGTAGTGCATTCCGAAGGTGTCCAGCCGCTTCGCGACGAGCAGCTTGTCCTCGGTGGACAGGGTGACCCCCTCGCCCTGGGTGCCGTCCCGGAGCGTGGTGTCGTAAAGCTTGATCGCGGCGGCCGCGCTCACTTCCGGCGTCCCGCTTTCCGGCGTCCCGCCCGCGGCGCCTTCCGGGCCTTGCCCCGGCCCCCGGCGCGCGCGCCCACTTCCTCCGGCGCCAGCAGGAACGGCCGGCCGAGCTCCACCTGGTCCTCCTCCAGCTTGAACCGGCGGTGCAGGACCTTGACGGCCGCCTCCACCTGCGGCTTCTCGATCACGCACGAGATCTTGATCTCGGACGTCGAGATCATCTGGATGTTGATCCCGGCCTGCGCCAGCGCCTCGAACATGGCCGCGGCCACGCCGGAATGCGAGCGCATGCCGATCCCCACGATGGAGACCTTGCCCACGTGCTCGTCCGACTGCACCTCGGCGGCCCCCAGCCGGGCGGCCGCGCCGCGCACCACCTCGAGCGTGCGGGCCAGGTCCGCGGACGAGACGGTGAAGGAGATGTTGGTGACGCCCGATTCCGAGACGTCCTGGATGATCATGTCGATGTTGAGGTCCGCGGCCGCGAGCGCGCGGAACAGCTCCGCCGCGATCCCGGGCTTGTCCGGCACGCCCAGCACCGTGACCTTCGCCTCCTGGCGGGCGAACGTGATTCCGCGGACCAGCACCTTCTCCATGTCGGGCTCCTCCTCCACGATCAGCGTTCCGGGCACGTCCTCGAACGTCGACTTCACCACCAGCGGCACCTTGAACCGCTTCGCATACTCGATCGAGCGCGCGTTCAGCACCTGCGACCCCAGGCTCGCCATCTCCAGCATCTCGTCGTACGTGATGACGGGCAGCGGCCGCGCCTCGGGCACCACCCGGGGGTCGGTCGTCAGCACGCCCTTCACGTCCTTGTAGAACTCGCAGGCGTCGGCCTGGAGCGCCGAGGCCAGCGCCACGGCCGTGAGGTCGGACCCCCCGCGGCCCAGCGTGGTGATCTCCTCGCCCGTGGCGCTCTCGCCCTGGAATCCCGCCACCACCGCGATCTTCCCCGCCGCCAGCGCCTTGCGGATGCGGTCGGCCTTGACGCTGATGATCCGCGCCCGGGTGTGGCGCGCATCGGTGATGAACCCCGCCTGCGCGCCCGTGAACGACATCGCATCCTCCCCCAGCGCCTTGATCGCCATCGAGAGCAGGGCGATCGAGACCTGCTCCCCGGTCGAGAGGAGCATGTCCATCTCCCGGGAGTCGGGCTTCGGGTTCACCTGCTTCGCCAGCGCGATCAGGTCGTCGGTGGCGTCCCCCATGGCGGACACGACGACCACCAGCCGGTGGCCCTTGCGGCGGCTCGCCACGACCAGCTTGGCGACATTCCGGATGCGGTCGGGGCCCGCCACCGAGGACCCGCCGAACTTCTGGACGAGGAGCGCCATGGGATTTTTACTCTAACACGCGTGGAACGGTCAGGCCGGGTTCTTGGCGAAGAACTTGTCGAGCAGCGTCCACCCGTCCGTGAGCTGGATCGGGCCCGGGGCGCAGGCCGCCTCGTCGTACGCCGCCGGCCCGGCGACCGGCGCGTTCGACCGCCAGAGCGCCACCGGCACGGGGTCCGGCGTGTGCACCTTGAGCGTGACCGGCGTCGGGTGGTCGGGCATGAGCAGGAGCGACAGGTCGCCCAGCTTCGGCTGGGCGGCCAGGAGCGGCCCCACGATGTGGGTGTCCATCGCCTCGATCGCCTTCACCTTCTCCCCCGCCAGCCCCTCGTGCCCCGCCTCGTCCGGCGCTTCCACGTGCACCAGGACGAAGTCGTGGGACTTGAGTGCCTTCACCGCCGCGTCGCCCTTGCCCTTGTAGTTGGTGTCGAAGTACCCGGTCATGCCCGGCACCTTGAGCGGTTCCAGCCCCGCCAGCGCCCCGACCCCGCGGACGACGTCCACGGCCGAGATGACCGCCCCGCCGATCCCGTACTTGGTCATGAAGTTCGGCGCCGAGGGCGTCTTCCCCGGGCTCCACAGCCAGATCATGTTGGCGGACCGCAGCCCCTTTGCCCGCCGCGCCCGGTTCACCTCGTGCCCGTCGAGGAGCACCCGGGAGTCCTCCATGAGCTGGAGGAGCTTCGCCTCCCCCTTGCCCTTCGGCAGGTGGTCCTTCCACGGCTGCCCGACGATGTTGTGCGGCGGCACGGTCTTGACCTCGTCGGAGCCGCCGCGCCAGACCATCAGGTGCCGGTACCCGACCCCGGCGTGGAACCGGATCTCCTCGAGCCCCAACCGCTTGTCCAGCATCTGGAGCAGCGGCCGGGCCTCCTCGTCGGTGATGTGGCCGGAGGTGAAGTCCTCCAGCACGTTCCCCTTGACCGTGACCAGGTTGCACCGGAACGCCACCTCGCTCTTCTTGAGCTCGATCCCCCGGCCCAGGGCCTCCAGCGGCCCGCGCCCCTTGAAGTACTTCACGGGGTCGTAGCTCATCACCGCGGTCATGCAGACTTCCGTGCCCGGCGACATGCCCGGCGGGCACGTGCGCACCAGCCCGGTCTCGCCTTCCCGGGCCAGCCGGTCCATCTGGGGCTTGACCGCCGCCTGCAGCGGCGTCCGGCCGCCCAGCTCCGGGACCGGCAGGTCCGCCATCCCGTCCCCCACGATCAGCACATATTTCATCGTTCCTACTATATAGAAACCCGGAGCGGACAAGGCCGGACCCCCGCGCTATGGTTCCGGCATGAGACCCCTGATCCTGCTGGGATGCCTCGCGGCCGGAACCGCCCGCGCCGGGTGGGGCCCGTTCGCCGGCGGCGCGATCCTGGCCACCAACGACCCGTCGGTGGGCCGGTTCACGGGCTGGGAGGCGGGACTGACGCTGGCCGACGCCACCGACAAGGGCTTCTGGCAGTTCGGCGGCGGCCGCGGCTCCTCCCACGTGGACCACGCCCAGCTCACCTGGGCGCAGGCGCGGCTGAACTTCCGGGCATCCTCCACGCGCGCCTCGATGTTCTACGCGGGCGGCGGGGCCTCCCTGGACTGGCTGGACCACCAGCAATCCTCGAAGCGGCTGTGGATCGTCTCGACCCAGGCCGGGATCATGGTGGCGCCGGACCGGCTGTGGAGCCTGGCGACGGGCCGGACCGGTCCCAGCCTGATGGACTCCCCGCATGCGCCGAAAGAGGACAAGAACCTGATGAGCTCGCACGTCCTGCTGGGGCTCGAGGCCGGCTACCACCTGGGCCGGCTTTCACTGTCGGGCCTCGACTCGCGCGCCTACCTCACGATCACCTACTGACCGGTCAGGCGCTCCGCCGCTTGAGTTTGAGGACCGCGGCCACGGCGTCCACGGAAGGTTCGGCGACCAGCATGCGCATGGACTGCTCCACCGCGATGTTGGGATCCTTCAGGCCGTGGCCGGTGAGCACGCAGACGACCAGGCGGTCCTTGAACCGCTTGAAGTAGCCCGCCTTCGCCAGCTTGCGCACGCCTGCCACCGAGGCGGCGGACGCGGGCTCGCAGAACACGCCCTCGCCGGCGGCCAGCTCCCGGTACGCGGCGAGGATCTCCGTGTCCGTCACCGCGTCGATCCGGCCTCCCGACTCGTCGCGGGCCGCGAGGGCGCCCTGCCAGGAGGCCGGGTTGCCGATCTTGATCGCCGTCGCCAGCGTGCGGGGCTCCGCCACCACCTTGTTCGACACGATCGGCGCGGCGCCGGCGGCCTGGAATCCCAGCATCCGCGGCACCGCCGCGATCTCCCCCGCCTTCCGGTACGCCTGGTAGCCCCGCCAGTAGGCGGTGATGTTGCCCGCGTTCCCGACCGGGAGCGCGTGGAACGCCGGCGCGCGCTTGAGCGCATCGCAGACCTCGAACGCGCCGGTCTGCTGGCCCGCGATCCGGTACGGGTTGATCGAGTTCACGATCTCGACGGCATAGGTCCGGCCGAGCTCCCGGACCACCGTCAGCGCCTCGTCGAAGTTGCCGCGGACCTGGAGCACCTTCGCGCCGTGCATGAGCGCCTGCGCCATCTTGCCCAGCGCCACCGCGCCCTTGGGGATCAGGATGTAGCAGGGCAGCCCCGCGCGCGCGGCGTACGCGGCCGCCGACGCCGCGGTGTTGCCCGTGGACGCGCAGACCACCGCCTGGGCGCCCTCCTCCTTCGCCTTGGAGATCGCCACGGTCATGCCGCGGTCCTTGAACGACCCCGTCGGGTTCAGGCCCTCGTACTTGAGCAGCAGCTCCACGCCGCCGCCCGCCCACTTCGAAAGCCGTGGCGCGGGGACGAGCGGGGTCGCGCCCTCGAGCAGGGTGACGACCGGGGTGGCCTTCGACACGGGCAGGAACGCGCGGTACTCCTCGATCAGCCCGCGCCACGTGATGTTCTCGCTCATTCGCCGCGCTCCACCCGGATGATCAGCGCCTTGCCCTTGACCGCCGGCAGCGCCTCGATCTGGTCGAGCGCCGCCTGCATGTCCCGTTCCTTCGCCTCGTAGGTCAGGATCACGAGGGGCACCTTGTCGCCCTTGCTCCGCTCCTTCTGCACGACGGCGGCGATCGAGACCCCGTGGTCGCCCAGGAGCTTGGCGATCGCGGCCAGCACGCCGGGCTGGTCCATGACCGAGAACCGGATGTAATACCGGCAGGTGATGTCGGCCATCGGGCGGATCGGCAGCGTCACCGGCACGTGCGGGATGTCCCCGAACGGGCCCCAGCCCGACCGGCCCGCCACGTCGTACGCGATGGACCGCGCCACGTACAGGATGTCGCCCACCACCGCCGACGCGGTGGGCATCTGGCCGGCGCCGCGGCCGTAGAACATGGTGTCCCCCACCGCGTCGCCGATCACGTAGATCCCGTTGAAGGCCCCCTCGACGTCCGCCAGCATGTGGTCGTCCGGGATCAGGGTCGGGTGCACGCGCACCTCGAGCTGGCCGTGCTCCTGCTTGGCGATGGCCAGGAGCTTCACGATGTAGCCGAACTCCTCGCGCGCGTAGACGAGGTCCTGCGCGGTGATCTCGGTGATGCCCTCGGTGTAGATCGCCGAGAGCGGCACGCTGGTCTCGAAGGCCAGCGAGGAGAGGATCGCGAGCTTGTGCGCCGCGTCGCCGCCGCCCACGTCCAGCGCGGGGTCCGCCTCGGCATACCCCTTCTTCTGCGCCTCCTTGAGCGCCTCGGCGAAGCTCTTCCCGTCCTTGTCCATCCGGGTCAGGATGTAGTTCGAGGTGCCGTTGACGATGCCGTAGATCCCCTCGATGCGGTTCGCGGCCAGCCCCTCGGAGATCACCTGGATGATCGGGATGCCGCCGCCCACCGCGGCCTCGAAGTAGACCTCGACGCCGTTCTCCCGCGCCGCGTGCACGATCTCGTCCCAGCACTCGGCCAGCAGCGCCTTGTTGGCGGTGACGACGTGCTTCTTGGCGCGGATGGCCTCGAGGACATACAGCTTGGCGGGCATGATCCCGCCCATCAGCTCGACGATCATGTCGATGGACGGGTCGCGGATCACCGCGATCGCGTCCTCGGTCACCATGCCGGCGGGCAGCTCCACCTCGCGCGGCTTCGCGGCGTCCTTGACCGCGACCCGGGCCAGCTCGAGCTTCACGCCCGCGCGGCGCGCGAGCACCTCCCGATTGCCGGTCAGGAGCTTGACGACCCCGGAGCCGACCGTGCCGAACCCGAGCAGGCCGATCCGGATGTGCTGCTTGCCCATTCCCGGGTCACCCCATCAGGGCGGTCACGGATTCGTGGATCCGGGCCACGGCCTTGGTGATGACCTCCGCCGAGGTGGCGAAGGACATGCGCAGGTGGCACTCCAGCCCGAACTCCGCGCCGGGGACCATCGCCACCTTGGCGGCCTCGAGGAGGTGCGTGGTGAGCGCGCCGGAAAAGCCCTTCGACCCCTGGGCGGGGTCCAGCGTGAGGGCCTTGCAGACCGCCGGATTGGCCGCCAGCCCGCGCACGTCCGGGAAGATGTAGAACGCGCCGTCCGCCGGTTGGCACCGGAACCCGGGGATCCGGTTGAGGCCGTCGGCGATGAGGATCCGCCGCTTGGCGAACTCCGCGTGCATGGCCGCCACCGAGTCCTGCGGCCCTTCCAGCGCCGCCACGGCCGCCTTCTGCGCGATCGAGGTCGGGTTGGAGGTGGTCTGGGACTGGTAATCGCCCATCGCCGCGATGATGTTCGCCGGGCCCAGGGCCCAGCCGATCCGCCACCCGGTCATCGCGTAGGTCTTGGACACCCCGTTGATGACGATGATCCGGTCCTTGAGCGCCGGCGCGACCGCGGCGAGCGACCGGGCCTGCCCCTGGTAGACCAGGCAGTCGTAGATCTCGTCGGCGATGATCCACGCGTTGGGAAACTCCGCCAGCACCGCGGCCAGCGCGCCGAGCTCCTCCGGGGTATAGACGATCCCGGTGGGGTTGGACGGGGCGTTCAGGATGACCACCTTGGTCTTCGCGTTCAAGCCCTTGCGCAGCACCGCGGGGGTCAGCTTGTACCCCGCTTCGACGGGGGTCAGGTGGGCCGCGTCGGGATCCCAGAGGACGCTGGTGCCGTCGGTGTAGATGATCCGCGGCACCCCACCGTACAGCTTGGCCATGGCGGGATACGACACCCAGAACGGGGCGGGGATCAGCACCTCGTCGCCCGCATTGACGAGCGCGAACAGGGCGTTGGCGATCGCATGCTTGGCCCCCACGGAGATGACCACCTGCCTGGGCTCGTAGGCCAGGCCCTGGGTCTTCTGCGCGTGGCGCGCGACCGCGGCCTTCAGGTCCGGGATGCCGGAGGCCGGGGTGTACTTGGTAAACCCGGCGGCCATGGCGTCCCGGGCCGCCTGCTTGATGTGCTCCGGCGTGTCGAAATCCGGCTCGCCCGCGGACAGGGAGAGCACGTCCAGGCCCTGGGCCTTCATCGCATTGGCCTTGGCCGAGATGGCGAGGGTGGCCGACGGCCGCAGTTCGGCGGCGCGCGCGGACAGGCTCATGAGGGTCCTCCGTTTCGCACCAGCCGTTGCATGGTTCCTCTCCTGCGGCATTCGTTCGGAATCGCGCGTTATTATACATATAGGTATGGATCCGGAAGGCCTTGGGGGCCTTCCCGGCCGTTTGCTACAATCTTCTCCTGGCTCGGGTCCGGCGGCTGACTGTTCCCCCGCAAGGATTGACGAACCCGCCCCCGTCGCGGCGCGGGTCCACGGAGACCATGACGTACCACAGCTGGAGGTGATTTCGAGTGGCTGAAGTCGTTGTCAAGGATTTTGACTCCTTCGAGACCGCGTTGCGCCGCTTCAAGAAGAAGGTGCAGGACGCCGGCCTCCTCCAGGAGATGCGCAAGCGCGAGTACTTCGAGGCGCCGTCCGTGCGCCGGAAAAAGAAGGTCCTGGCCGCGATCCGCAAGGAGCGCCGCCGGCAGAAGCGCGAGAACGAGAAGTACTGAACCTTCCGATGAGCCTCGCCGACCGCATCCGGGCCGACCTGACGACCGCGCTCAAGGCGCGCGAGTCGGTGCGCGCCAACGCCCTGCGCATGCTGATCGCGGCCTTCAAGAACGCCGAGATCGAGAAGCGGGCGCCGCTGACGGACGATGACCAGCTGGGTCAGGTCCAGAAGGCGGTCAAGGTGCGGCGGGAGGCCATCGAGGGCGCGGTCAAGGCCGGCCGGGCCGACCTCCAGGCGCAGGAGGAGGCCGAGCTGGCCGTCCTTACCGCCTACCTCCCCGCCCAGATGTCCGACGCGGAGCTCGACGCCGCGGTGGCCGCGGCGATCGCCCAGGCCGGGGCCACCGGGCCCCAGGACATGGGCAAGGTCATGAAGGCCCTGATGCCCGCGATCGCCGGCAAGGCGGACGGCGCCAAGGCCTCGGCGGCCGTCAAGCGGAAGCTCGCCCCGGCCTGACCCGGCCCGCCTTCGCCTTCCGCCGCCTCCCCCCCGCCTTTTTCCGCGCCGGGACGTTGCGGATCGCCCGCGACCTGATCGGCTGCCTGCTCATCCACCGGACCCCGGCGGGGCTGGCCGCCGGCCGCATCGTCGAAACGGAGGCCTATACCGGCCGCCGGGATCCGGGAAGCCACGCCGCGCCGGGCCTGCGCCGCCGCAACGCCCCGATGTTCGGCCCGCCCGGCCGCGCGTACGTCTACCGGTGCCATGTCTGGCCCCTGCTCAACGTGGTGACCGAGCGCGACGGCCGGCCGGGCGCGGTCCTGCTGCGCGCGCTGGGGCCGGTCGCGGGGATCCCGCTGATGCGCCGGCGCCGCGCCACGGCCCGCGTGCTCGACCTCGC
>CAYNUZ010000047.1:0-13151 GCA_964400385.1 uncultured bacterium
GCCCGCGGACGCGGCCCGGGCCCAGGCGCGCTGGCCGGGCGTCACCGGTCCCGAGCTCGAGGAGGGACGGCGGCGCTATGTCGCGAAGTGCTCGGCCTGCCACCTGCTCCGGGCGCCCGCCCGGTACACCGAGGAGCAGTGGACCCGGTACCTGGGGAAGATGGGCGACCGGGCGAAGCTCGCCCCCGCCGACCACGACGTGATCCTCCGGTACCTCGTCACCATCGCCGGCCGCGGAGAGGGACATATATGATATTATGATATTCTCGTCCAAGCCTTGAGAATCTCATAATATCATATATGTCCCCCATCCGGGTGGGTGTCGATCCAGGCCTGCATGTCGGGCGGGGGCGGGGCCGCGAAGCTGACGCGCGCGCCGGTGGCCGGATGGTTGAAGGAGAGTTTCGCCGCGTGCAGGAGCTGGCGCGGGACCGGCGCGTGCCCGGCATACCCGGGGTCGCCGCCGGCCTTCACGTGCCGGATGTACGCCAGGAACTCCTCGTCCGTCCGCCCGTACAGCTTGTCCCCCACCACCGGGTGGCCGACGGACGCGAGGTGGACCCGGATCTGGTTGGTCCGGCCCGTCTTCGGGAGGCAGCGCAGCAGGGTGGCCCCCGCGAGGTCCCGGATCCGCGCGAACCGCGTGACCGAGTGCTTCGCGTACGGGGTGCCGGGGGGGACGGGGCCCTGCCGGATCGAGATCACGCTGGCGGGATCCCGGCCGAACGTCCCGCTCACCTCGAATGCGTCCCGTGCCGGCCGCCCCGCCACCACCGCGAGGTACTCCTTGTCCACCGTCCCGGCCGCGAACTGCCGCATGAGGTTCACGTGCGCCGCCTTGTCCTTGGCGACGACCATGACGCCGCTCGTCTCCCGGTCCAGCCGGTGCGCCAGCCGCACCAGCCCGGTCCACCCGCCGGCGCGCAGCCGCTCCGTCAGGATGTGGATGAAGGTGTGCCGGATGAAGTTGCCGTCCGCATGGGACGGGAGCTGGCCGGTCTTGAGCGCCACCACGAACCGGGGCTCGTCGTGGAGGATCCGGATGTCCGCGTCCACGGGGGGCTCGCGCAGGAGCACCTCGTACGCCACCCGGTCGCCCGTCTTGAGGGGGTCGCCGGGCCCCGCGGCCGCGCCGTTCACCGTCACCTTCCCCCCCCGGATCTGGCTGTCCCACTCGGCGCGCGGCTTGTACCCGAACCGGATGGCGAGGTAATCGAGGAGCGCCTGCCCGTCCATGCGCGGTGGCACCCGGGACTCGAGCACCGCGGGCTCGGGCGGTACGGCATCGGCTTCGCCGCGCGGAGCGGCGGGAAAGGTCATTCGGTCTTCGGAATCACGTCGTAGTACAGGGTTTGGGGCCCGGCCTGGATGAAGACCCGGTACGTGTGGTCCCACGCGGGCCACGTGCCGCCCTCCAGGTGCCCGTCCCACGCCACCTCCACGACGCCCGGCCCGGCCCGCTCCGGCTTGAGGAGCGTCAGGACTTCCAGGCCGCTCGCGTCGAGGAGCTTCGCCGAGATCCGCGCCGGCTGGCGGAGGCGCACGGGAATGAGCACACGCTCCCCCTTGCGCGGATAGAAGACGGACTCGGCGGGCGGGGACGAGGCGTCCGTCACCACGGGCGACCCGGAATCGCCCGGGCGGGCCGGGGCGAGTCCGAAGGTAAAGGCCAGCGCGTGCATCCCGCCGAGCGTGCCGTACGGGACGAACGCATAGTCGAATCCCCACGGGACCGTGGAGCCCAGCCAGCGGAAGCCGACGCCCCCGGTGATGCCCGGCGCTCCCGTATCGGCCTGCTGCTGCGTATACCCCACGCGGAGGGCGGCGCTCACCCCCCCCAGAACCACGCGGTAATCGGCCCCGGCGCGGACATACGGCGACCGGTCCCGCGCCAATGGAACGTCGGCTTCAACCAGCAGCGCGTCCCAGCGCCAGCCCACCCCCGGGACGACCTGGAGGGGCATGGCCTGTCCCGCCTGCGCGATGCCCAGGTTCTGGATCACCAACCCGGCCAGGAAACCGTCCGCCGCCAGCCGCAGTCCCAGGTCGGTCGAGAGCCCGATCAAGCGCTGGCGGTCCACCTGCTGCGCGACCGCCCGGACCGCAAGCCCCGCCACGGGTCGCCAGGTGTCGAGACCCGGGATGACCGGCCGCAGGTCCAGGGCGCCCGCCACCGTGCCGGCGGCGAAGAGGAGGGGATACTTCCCCGCCGTCCCGGCGTAGTTGCCGAGCGGGTCCTCGAGCTGTCGCTCGTTGGCGCCGCTGTAGAGCCCGTGCAGGCTGACCCCGAACGCGCTGCCCAGGGGCAACCGCTGGGCGTAGGCGAAATAGTCCTGTGCCAGCCCGGCGGGCAGCAGGGCATGGGTCAGGTGAAAGGTGGTCAGCCCGGTGCCGAGGATGCCCGCCGGGTTGAGCCCGATCGCGTTCACGCCATCCGCCGATGCCGCCATCGCCCCCCCCATCCCCAGCGACCACGCGGACTGCCCGAGCCGGATGCCGTCGCCGAACGCGGAATCCGCCGGCCGCACGGCCGCCGGGAGTCCGAGCCCGATCGCGGCCAGGACCGCCAGTGCTCCCCGGCGCTTCATCAACGCACGACCCCGATGCTGCCCCTGCGGGTCACCGCGGCGGCGCCCCCGGCTCCCGGATTGACCACCTCGTACAGGTAGATGCCCGCCGCCACCGGCGTCCCGCCCGCATCCTTCCCGTCCCACTCGAGGCGGTGCGCAGCCACGCCGGACAGGGCGCGCACGAGGGCGCCCGAGACGGTGTAGAGGCGGACGGTGGCCCCGGCGTTGAGCCCGGTAAACTTCAGCGTCCCCCTCGCCGCGACCGCCGGCTCGTAGGGAGAGGGGAACACGCGCATGACCAGGACGGGGGTCAGGTGGACGGTGCACGTGCCGTAGTCGTCCGGCACGTCGGGCTGGACCAGGCCACCGCTGCTGGCGTACGCCACGTGGGCGGTATTGACCACGGTGTATTCGGCCTCGCCGCCCGGTCCGTGGACCGCGACCGAGACTGACGCGGATCCGCCGTCCGGGATCGGGGGAAGCGTCCAGGTGACCTGGGCGCCGGCGACGGCCGCCGGCCCCGTGGCCGACACGAATCGCAGCGGGGCCGGCAGCACGTCCGTCAGGGCCACGGCGTAGGCCGTCGCCGATCCGGTATTGCTGATCGTCACCACATACGTGAAGGACGAGTCCGTGGCCGCCTCCGCCGGGCCGGTCTTGGTGACCCGGAGGTGGGGCACGAGCATGGCCACACAGGCCGGGTTGCTGACCACGGTCGCGCGCGCCAGCGCCGCCTCATTGGCGTAGACGCCGCTGGCCGTGTGCGGACACATCGCGGCGCCGGACCCCGTGGCGGATGCCGTGAACGAAAGGACGTAGACGCTCCCGGAAAGACCGGCGCGCGAGAGCGTGACCGGGGAAAAGACGACCAGGCGGGGCCCGGAGGCATAGATCCCGCCGGGAACCATCGGCATGGTGACAAACGTGTAGTCCGCCGGCAGCGTGTCGTAGACCTGCAGGTTGACCGCGCTGTCGTCGCAGGTGTTGGCCGCGGTGATCGTGAACGTGACCGGCGACCCCTGCGGCACGGTGGCCGTGGACGCCTGCATCGCCAGCGTGACCACCGCATCCCGGTACGTGACGGGCGGCGCGGAGAGGGCCGACGGACGCCCCTGCGGCGCGCCGCACCCGTCGCCGAAGTCGGCCTGGGCGTAGTTCTGGTCGGTCGTTCCACACACGAGCGGCCCGACGGGGACGGCCGGAGCGCGCAGGGTGAACTGGACCTCCCCGGTCGCGCCGGGCGCGAGGTCGGGAATGGCCCAGCTCACCATCGCCGCCGCCCCGCTGCCCCCGTTCGTCGCGGAGACGAAGGCCAGCCCCGGGGTCCAGGAGTCCCAGATCGTGAGGCCCGTGGCCACGTCCCCGCCGGTGTTCGCGAAATCCACCGTGTAGACCATCAGCTCGTCCCCCGCGTATCCGTCCTTCGCCGGGGCGACCGTGAGCGAGACGGACGGCGGCGACGGCGGGGCGCCGACCACCACCGGGGGCGACACGGCAACCGCACTGAAGATGTTCGCGCCCAGCCCCGGATCAAACCCCGTGGCCGTCGTGGAAAAATCGATCGTGCCCCCGGGCGCCTGGTACGTCCAGACGCAGGTCACGGACGCCCCCGCGGCCAGCGAAACCGGGAGCGCTGGAACGGGGCCGGCGACGTAGGTGGCTGTCCCGGCGGCCCGCGGATTCACGCCGACGAGGGTGACGGCATTGACCGCGGCGGAACCGGTGTTCGTGATGGTGACCGAGACGGCAAAGGACTGGCAGGCGGCCGGCGCCGCGGGAGCCACGGCCACCGCCGCCGCCAGCGCCCCGCCGGCCACCGGCGCCGGGATCCACTTCTGGGTCAGGAGGTCGTGGGCCTGCCCGATGTCCCACCGGTCCACCCAGCGGGACACGATGAGGTTATTCGCGGCATCAAACGAGATCCCGGTGATGCGGTCGGGCTGGGCATTGGCGGCCGTCCCGTCGTACGTGAGCGTCCAGAGCTGGTTGCCCGAGGAGTCCCACACCACCGCCGCGCCGATCTCAGCTCCGTTCCAGTTCTCGACCCCCCCGACCGCGACCTCATCCCCCGTCCCGATGGCCACATGCCACGGCAGGTCGTCATTGTGGTCGGCCCCGTCGTGGGTCCGGCTCCAGAGCAGCGTGCCGGAAGCGTCGTACTTCCGGACCATCCAGTCGAATCCGTTGCCCGGGGTGGTGTAGTCCCCGATGACGATGATGTTGTCGGATGAATCCACCTTGACGTCGAACGCGGCGTCCTCTCCTCCCGGCACTGGCCCCGAAAAGAACCGGGTCCAGTTGAGGCTGCCGGTGCTGTCGTACTGCCGGATGGCCCAGTCGGTATCCCCGCCGCCGGCATCGACGAGTCCGACCACCGTAGCGTTGTCCAGGGAATCCACGGCCACGCCGCGGCAGACGTCGAGACCGCTGCCGGGGCCGTCGTAGGAAAAATTGCTGATGGGCGTCCCGGACGGGTCGTAGACCTCCCCGTGCCAGTCGTACCAGGGATTGGGAGACG
This sequence comes from uncultured bacterium, assembly GCA_964400385.1. GTDB lineage: Bacteria > Oederibacteriota > CAKKQC01 > CAKKQC01 > CAKKQC01 > CAYNUZ01. Next base: position 5,089 of record CAYNUZ010000047.1, read on the forward strand.
TATCTTCCGCATAGCCGGTCACGATCACGTCGTCGGAGGAGTCGAGGGCGATGCCGTATCCCCCGTCCCCCCCGCCGATCGGGCCGTCATAGCCGTTGGACCATCCCGGCGCCAGGGCCGGCGAGAACTGCACGGTCCGCCAGTTGATGCCCTGCCCCAGGTCGGACCGGACCTCGTATCCCGTGACGTAGAGGTTGTCCGCGCTGTCGAACACGCCGTTCAGCGCCTCGTCCGAGTCGTTGGCGGGGCTGTTGTACGTCCCGGTCGCCACCAGATTCCCGTTGGGATCGTACTTGAGGATGAGCCAGTCGGCGGAAGGCGTCGACCAGTGGCTCGCGCCGAGCACCGCCACGTTGCCCGCCGCGTCGATCGCCTGACCCCAGCTCATCTCCTCGTCGTGCAGGGGGTTGTCATACGTCCGCGACCAGGCCAGGACATACGGGAAGGCGGCGCGGGAGGTGGCGGGCAGGCCGGTTCCGAGCAGGCTGAACACGAGGCAGAGCGCACCCACGCGGGCACGGTCGGGCATGGGTCTACGATATCACTCCCGCTTGGGCGTCACGTCCTTGTACTGCGTCTGCGCTCCCGACTGGATGAGGATCCGGTAGACATGGTCGAACTCCGCCATCATGCCGTTGGGGAGGTACCCGTCCCACTCCACGTCCAGGGAGCCGCCCCACACGATGCGCCGCTCGACCAGCGTCATGAGCTGGTTCCCCCCCGTGTCGAGGAGCACCGCGGAAACCTCGGACGCCCCCGCCACCGTCACGGCGTACCGCGCGCGCTCGCCCTTGAGCGGGTAGAACACCTCGGGCGGGACGCGGTCGAGCGGTGCCGCGACCGGCTTTTCCTCCGGCGGCGCCGGCGGCAGCAGCCCCAGCGTGGCTGACAGCACGTGCACGCCGCCAAAAATCCCCCACGGCACGTAGGCATAGTCCAGCCCCCACGGCGTCCGGCCCAGAAACCAGCGGAACCCGAACCCCGCCGAGACGCCGGGCGCTCCCGGCACTTCGTTCTCCTGTTTCCAGCCGCCCCGGACCGCGAAGCTAACCGCGTCGAACCGGGCCTGGTATTCCAGCCCGGCGCGGAAGGAGAGGCCCCGGTCAATCGCGATGGGCGAATCCGCCTCCACCAGCAGCCGGTCCGCCTGACCGAACACCTTGTCGCCCTGCCACGCGGCGCCGGTGACCCACTGGAGCGGAAGGCCGGCCGGCCCCTTGACCAGGCCCGCATTCTGGAGGACCCCGGCCAGGATGAACCCGCCGCCGGGCCGCACCTTGAGCCCGTAGTCCGTCGTCATCCCGATCCAGCTCTTGCGGTCCACCTGCTGCCAGACGGCGCGCAGGCTCGCGCCCCCGGTCGGCCGCATCCATTCCAGCCCCGGCACGAACCGGCCCAGATCCAGCGCATACGCGGCGCCGCCCACGGCGAAGCCGAGGGGGAACCGGCCCGTTTCACCCGAGAAGTCGCCCGACGAATCCTCGAGCGTGCGGGCCGTCGAGCTGTCGTACAGGCCATGGATGCCGATCCCCAGGGCGGCGCCGAGCGGCAGCCGCTGGGCATACGCGAAGTAGTCTTCCGAGAGCTTCGAGACATACAGCGCGTGGGTCAGGTGGAGCGTCGTCAGCGAGTTGTCCAGCACCCCGGCCGGGTTGAGTGCGATGGCGGTGACCCCGCCGCCGGCCGCCACGAGCGCGTCGCTCATGCCGATCGCCCACGCGGTGTTGGTCAGCCGTAGTCCCTCCCCGAAGGCGCTTCCGGGCCCGCCCGCCACCGCGCCGCGACCGAGCAGGGCCGCCAGGGCGGCCGCGACCGCCGCCCCTCGGCGGATCACCGAATGACCCCGAACTTCCCCCGGTGCCACACGGTTCCGCCCTTGCCGTCCGGGCATTCCACGGCATACAGGTAGATGCCGGCGGCGACGTTGCTCCCTTCCTGGTTCCGCCCCTTCCATTCGATCGTGTGCTGGTGCTCGTCCGCCAGGTCGGCCACCGTGACCCCCGCGAGCGTGTAGATGTGGACCTGCGACCCGTCGGGCAGCCCGCCGAACTTCAGCGACCCGCGGACTGAGCTGCCCGGCTCAAACGGGTTCGGGTAGACCCGGAAGACCAGCGAGGCGCTCAGGGAAGTGGCCACGGGGTTCGAGGGCGAGGGCACCCCCGCCCCGCCGAGCGGGGTCGTGTATCCGGCGACGGCGGTATTCGAGACGTGGTAGTCGCTCTGCGCGTCCGGCGCCCGCGCATCCACCGTGACGATCCAGGTCTCACCGATTCCCAGCGACGGCCGGGTCCACGTGACCGTGCTGCCGGACACCGCCGGCGCTCCGGTCGCTGCCACAAACCGCAACGGCGGCGGCAGGACATCGGTGATCGTCACGTTGAAGGCGGTGTCGGAGTTCGCGGCGGCGTTCCGCAGGGTCAGGGTGTAGGTGAACGGATTCGCCGAGTCGCCGGTGGCCGGCCCCTGCTTGGTCAGGCTGAGGTGCGGTGCGATCACCTGCACCCCGACCGGGGTGGATACCATGCGCGGCTGGGCGACACCCGCCAGGTTCTGGAATGCCGCCTCGGCCGCCGTGGGGCCGAGCACGGGCCCGCCCCCGGTCACCGTCACGCTGAAGCACATGGTTCCGGACCCGCCCGGGGGCACGGACGCGATCGCGAAACTCACCACGGAGGCGCTGCCCGTCACGCCCGCCGGCAGCGAGTCCCAGATCGAGACATTGGTCACGGTGTCGGCGCACACGTTCGCGTAGGTGAGGCAGTAGGTCAGCACCCCGCCCTGCGGCACCACCCACGCGCTGGGCGTCAGGGTGAGCGCCAGCCCCGCGCTGTTGACCGGGACGTAGAAATAGAAGTACTGCGTCGGCTGCGGCACCCCGCCCGCGTTGTCGTAATTCACCAGGATCGTATGGGTCGAGGTCGTGGGCCCCCCGGCGCAAGTCGGCACCGGCGGCACGACGGTAATCGTCCCCCGGCCCCCGTCCAGCGGCGCCAGCGAGCCGATGTCGAGCTGGACGTACGGCCCCGCGGGATTGAACGAGCCGGGGGTCGGCGGCGGCCCCTGGGAGTTCTTGAGGTACTCCGAGAGCTGGTAGGCCGAGCCCGCGTCCACGTAGTCCAGCACGGTCACTTTCTGCGCCTCGCAGATGCCGTGGATCCCGTCCCCGGCGTTCGTGAAGGTCAGGTTGATCGTCACCGGTTCGCCGGAGGAGTAGACGGGCCGGGACAGCGCCGCGCTCACGTCCAGGTGCGCCTGGAGGACCGGCAGGCAGACCCCGTTGCTGAAGGCCCGCGGCAGCGTATACGGCACCGAATTGGTGTAGTCCGCCTCGGCGTAATTGGTGCAGCTGAACGCGCCGGACGTGGAGACGGTCAGCGAGAGGGTAACCGAGTCTCCCGGGTTGATGTCGGCCAGGGTCCACGCCGCCATGCCCGGCGGCCCGCCGCTGAATCCGCACCCCGTGCCGCCGCTGCAGGCGAGGTAATCCGCGCCGACCGGGAGCGAGTCCCACACCGTGATGTTCTGGGCGGGAACCCCGCCCGTGTTCGAGACGCTGAAGAAGTACCGCAGCCGCCCCCCGACGGCGGGCGCCGGGGCGGCGTTCGACCACTTCACGAGCTCGAGGACCGGCTGGGCCGACCGCAGGCAGACCTGGTTGGTGGTGACCAGGGGCCGGGGATCCCCCGCGCGGTTCGTGTAACTCACCGTCGCGAAGTTGTTGCCCCCGCCCCCGCAGTCGGCCAGCGTCCCGCTCAGCACCGTGGCCTGGAACGAGAGGAGCGCCGTCTGCAACCGCCCGATGGACGGCCCGTTCCAGACCAGGTCCGTCCCCGCCAGCGTGCAGGTCCACCCCGGCGGCCCCGCGCACCCCGTCACGGCGATGTTCGGGAGCAGGGTCAGGGGATCGGTCACCACCACGTTGATCGCCGAATCGGACCCCGTCTCCGTCAGGGACAATTCGAACCGGGCGGTGCCGCCCACCGGCACGACGGGGACACCCAGCAACTTGCTGGCATCCACCACCGGCTGCGCGATGTCGACGCAATACCCGTCGCCGGTCACCGTGTAGTTGAGGCAGAGCCCCGGATCGCTGTACACCCCGGCCGGGCCCGAAAAGCACACCTGGCCGAGCGAGGCGGTGACCTGCAGATTCATCCGTGGGTACGCCGTCGCGCCGCCGCCGAGCTGGGTCAGGGTCCACGTCACGATCTGGGGCGGTCCCGCGGTGACCGCGGCGGCCGGCGTCGTGCCGAGCAGCGTGGTGTTGGCCGGCACGGTCTCCCAGACGGTGATATCCACCGCGTCCTCGTACCCCTCGTTGCCCACAAGGATCGTGAAGGACATCGGGTCCAGCGCCGGGACCGGCGCGGGATCCGGCTGCGGGGTGAGCCGGATCTTCGGCTCGTCGAGCTCGATCCCGATGTCGCCGGACCGGATGTCGGGCGGCGGGAGTGGCGGCGCCGCCGTGTAGGACAGTTCGGCATTGTTCGGGTCCGGGGGGAAGCAGGTCGCCGTGATGGTGACCGCCAGCGTGAGGGGCGCCGACGACCGCTTGGGGCCGACGTCCGGCAGCGACGTCCACTCCACCATGTTGCCGGTGAGCGTGTAGGCCGGGGACGCGGCGGCGAAGGCCATCCCGGCCGGGATGGTGTCCCAGATGTGGACGTTGGCGACCGTCATGTTGAACTGGTTCAGGACCCCAATCTGGAAATTCACCGTGCCGCCCCGCTTGGCGTGCGCGACATCCGGGATCTTCTGGAGCAGCAGCTTGGGGCACGAGGTGTCCACCTCGGCGTCGTTGGTCTGCACGCGGGCCTGGGCGAACGGGAGGCCGTTGAGCCGCCCGTCGGTGTCGGCATAGGCCGAGTTGTGGATGAACACCGTCGCGCACGAGACCGTCGCATCGTACGAGAGGTACGCCGACCGGCCGGGGGCGAGCGACGGCAGGGTCCAGAGGACCATCGTGGCGCCGCCCGCGGTCCCGCCGTCGAGCACCCCGACCAGCGTGGCGCCCGGCGGCACCGTGTCGAAGACCCGCAGGTTGAAGACGGTGGTCTGGCAGGCGGTCTGGACCAGGACCGTGTACCGGACCGGGTCCTGGTCCATCGCGGCCAGCCCGCCGGAGGTGCCGTTGGAGAGCAGCGTCAGGTAGGTCCGGGCATTGAGGCTGCGGACCTCCGGTCCCCACGCGGTCCGGCTGTCGTACAGCTCGGTGGCGCCCACCGCGCTGTCCAGCGGGGCGTTCAGGACCCCGCCGGCCGCCAGGTTGCCGCTGAACCGGATCTCGGCCGACCGGCCGGGCCCGAGCCGGTCCACGATCCAGCGGAGGAGCTCGGGCGGGCCATAGGTCGCGGCGGGCGGCATACCCGCCGTCCAGCCGCCGGCCAGGCTGGTCCCGTACGCGGACGCGGTGATCGCGGGCGTCCCGAGCGAATCGGCCGCGGCCCAGAAGGCCAGGCTCCCCGGCAGGAACATCAGGGGCGGCGGCATCGAGTCCCGCACGGTGATGTTCATGGCGGTCGCGTCCCCGGTGTTGGTGATGCCGATCGTGTAGTCCAGTTCGTCACCCCCGCACACGTAGCCCGTGTTGGACACCCGGTAGGTCAGCGCCAGGCGCGGGGAGCGCAGGGCGTCGATCACCGTCGAGACGTACTGCGTGAACGCCGCCGGCGCGCCGGGCGCGATGGTGACCGGGACGGGATCGCCCCAGTAGTACAGGATGGCGGAATCCACGCCGCCCCCGGTGTTCGAGAACGACCACGCCGAAAGGTGCGCGTTCCCCCACCCCGCGTAGAGCAGCGTGTCCGGCGGGTCCGGCGGCAGCGCGAGGCTCGGGGCCGCGACGGTGCCGTAGATGCTGAAATCCCTGGTCACGTCGGAGTTCGTGACCTCGTACCGGGCGAACGGGATCGGCGCCGCGTACCCCGTGAAGGTCCGGGTCCACGCCCCGTCCGCGTCGCGCGGGCGGAAGAAGGCGGCATCGTTGGCGTCCACCATCCAGTCCCAGAGGAACCGCACCCCGATGTTCCGGGGGCCCCCGGAGGTGGTGGCCACCCGCACGGTCTGCCGCACCGCGGTGTCCGCCAGGGCGCTGCCCACGACCTCGACCTCGACGGCCACGGTCAGGCCCGGCAGCACATAGGTCGTGACGAACCCGTTGGTGCCCATCGCCGTCAGCGTGGACGGGTAGGTATTCATGAGCTGCACGGTGTAGCCCGCCTGCCCGGCCGTCGTCGGCGGCCGGGCCGGATCGGCGTTGACCCACATGATCCCGCTGGTATCGTCCCGCACCGTCACGTAGCTGGTGTTGACGATACTGTTCTTGAAATCGAAGAAGACGTTCTGGCCGTCCGGCGGCGCGATGGCGGTGCTGGAGCCGACCGTGAAGAGGCCGATCGAGTCGGGGTCGTCGGAGATCCGGATTGTCAGGATGCCGTTCCCGGCCTCGCGGATCGCGGCCGCGGCGGGCCCGGCCACCGCCAGCAACCCGGCGGCCAGCACGCAGAGTCCGGCGCATACCTTCACCGCCGTGGATGTCCCGCCATGCATTCCCCCCCCCGCCCCCCGGTCCGCCCCATTATGGCAAACCGCCGTGGCGCCGGGAGGAGGCTATTTCATCGAGAACCGCTCCCCGAGATAGAGCTTGCGGGCGCGCGGATTGCGCGCGAGCGCGGCGGTGGTGCCCTTCATGAGCACCTTGCCCTCGAAGATGAGGTAGGCGTGGTCCGTGATCGAGAGCGTCTCGCGCACGTTGTGGTCGGTGATCAGGACGCCCAGCCCGCGGTTGCGCAGGTGGTGGATATGCCGGTGCAGCTCCTCGATGGTGATGGGGTCGATGCCGGCGAACGGCTCGTCGAGGAGGAGGAACCGCGGATTCGTCGTGAGCGCCCGCGCGATCTCCACCCGGCGGCGCTCGCCGCCCGACAGCTTGAACGCCTGCTGGCGCGCGAGGGATTCCAGCGAGAACTCCTTCAGCAGCCCCTTCACCCGCCGCTGCCGCTCCGCGCGGTCGATGGGCAGCGTCTCGAGCAGGCAGAGCAGGTTCTCCTCGACGGTCAGCCGCCGGAACACCGACGGTTCCTGCGGCAGGTAGCCGATGCCCAGCCGCGCGCGCACGTGCATCGGCGTGTGGCCGAGCTCGTCGCGCCGTGCGACCTCGGCCCCGGCCTTCGCGCGGTGCTCCATCCCGATCGCGCCCGCGTCGGGGCGCACCAGCCCGACGAGCATGTAGAAGGTCGTGGTCTTCCCCGCGCCGTTGGGCCCGAGCAGCCCCACCACCTCGCCCTGCCGCACGCGGATGGAGACGCCGTTCACCACGGTGCGGCCGCCGTACCGCTTGACCAGGCCCTCCGCGGCCAGTTCCCCGTGGTCGGCGTGGACGGCGGGCGGGCGGATCCCCGTGCCGCGGCGGCGCTCCCGCCCCGGCCGCGTCACGGCACCACCCCCTCGGTCTTGAGGTCCCCGAGCCCGGCCAGGGTCAGGCGGCCGCTCACCGAGCCGCTGAGGACCGAACGGCCCTGCTTGAAGTACGAGACGACCCGGTCGCACACGAACTCGTGCGGCGGCCGCCGGAGGACGGGCCGGCCCGTCAGGACCACCCGGTCCTCCGCCCCGTACAGGTGCGCGTCCGTGCACAGGGCCTCGTTGGGCCCCTGCATGATCCGCACGCCGCCGTGGGCGGTCGCCTCGCGGGTCTCGACGAAGACCTGCATCGCCTCGGACGTGGCGATGGTCACGTCCTCCCCGGTTCCCGAGATGAGCTGGCAGTGGCCGCGCGCGTCCACCTGCCGCAGGCCGTTGCGGTAGTCCAGCTCGTCGCAGGTCAGGTCCATCTGGCGTTCCCGGTCGATCAGCACGACGTGCCCGCGCGCGATTGCCTCGCTGGAACCCCGGATCGTCTCGAGTTCGTCGCAGGTCACCCGGGTCGTGCCCCGGTTGACCGTCACCCCGCCCGTGAACACCGCGCGCCCCTGCGCGCCGGTGTAATCGACCTTCTTCCCCCGGATGTCCACGGGCACGTCCAGCGCCGCGTTTCCGCGCACGAGCCGCGCGAGGTGTTCTTC
>CAYNUZ010000048.1:0-13000 GCA_964400385.1 uncultured bacterium
GCCCCGCTGCCGCCGGCGCCGGGGCCCGAGACCTGCACGTGCGACTGCCCGGGTGGCGCGGCGGGATGCCGGTGAGCGCGCCCGCACGGTTCCTTGTCGCCGCCGGCTGGCTGGCCGTGAGCGGCGTCGCCCGCGCGGCGACGCTCTCGGTGACGCCGACGTTCAGCGCCCGGCAGGGGTACAACGACAACGTGAATGCGAAGCCGGACGATCCGGCGATCCCCGTCTTCCGGGAGAAGGGGTCGTTCGTCCAGCTCCAGCCGGTGCTCCGGCTGAACGCGGGGCTGGCCCCGTGGGCCGCCGCGGGGTTGACGTACCGGGCGGAGTGGGAGAAGTACGACGCCGCGGCCGACGGCAATGCCCTCACGCAGGCCGGGGGCGGGGACCTCACCGCGGCCGGCGGCGGCTGGCGCGGTATGGTCGGCGCCGAGGTGTTCAGCGCGCGGTACCCGCTCGTCCGCGACGACCTGGGAAACGAGTACCTCAACAGCCGCGGCGTGCGCGGGACGCTCTCCGGCTCGCAGCTCACGGCGCCGGCCATCGGGTTGTCGCTCCAGGGATCGGCCTCCGTGGCGCGCCGCATGTATCCGAAGTACGAGGTCATCACGGACGCGGCCTCGCCCGGGACCCGCAGCGCCCGGGTGGCGACCGTCTCGACGGTCACCCTGGGGCCCGCGTGGCGCCAGCTCCGCTGGCTCTCGGCGCAGGTGGCCGCCCAATACACGGTGGATGCCGAGAACGGGCTCGCCGCCCAGCGCGGGGCGTACAGCGACTACTTCTCGTTCAGGGGGACGGGCGCGGTGGTGCGGCTCGGCCTCGCGCCGTTCGATGAACTCATCCCGGTTGCGTCGGCCGCGGGCCTCCGGCTGGATGTGGCGGCGTTCACGCAGCAGCGCGCTTTCGACAGCCGGCTGGACGCCACCGGCTCCGGCACGGAGGTGGCGCGGATCACCTCGATCGATACGGGCGTGATGTGGCCCGCCCTGCGCGGCATGTCGTTCAGCTTTGAGCACCAGTACGTCCGGTACGCCGCCTCAACCGCGCGGTCCAGCTTCTCCGACAACCGCGTCGTCGCCGGCATCCGGCTCTCCGAAGACTTCCACATCTTCTAGATGCGCTGCGCCGGCCGGCGCGGGTAACGGCTAGAATATGAGCTTCCCCGATGCCTAAGGCGCCCTTCCACACGTTGCGGTCGTATCTCGCGGCATTGGCCGACGCGCGGGAGCTTGTGCGCGTGCCGGTCGAGGTGGATCCCCGGTTCGAGATCACGAAGATCGTGCAGGAGGTCGGCGCGCGCAACGGCCCGGCGCTGCTGTTCGAGCGGGTCAAGGGGTCGCCGTACCCGCTGGCGGTGAACCTGCTGGGGACGATGCGCCGGATCGAGATCGCGTTCGGCCGGCACCCGGAGGCCGTGGGGGCCGAGTTCCTGCGTCTGGGCACCCGGCTGGTCCCTCCGACCCCCAGGGCCGTCCTGGGAGAGTGGCGGGCGCTGGCCCGGTTCCGGTTCATGCGGCCGGCCATGGGGCGCAAGGCGCAGTGGACGGAGGATGTGGCCGGGGGCTTCGACGACCTCCCGGTCCTGACCTGCTGGCCGAAGGACGGGGGGAAGTTCCTGACGTTCGGGCAGGTGATTTCCGCAAATCCGAAGACCGGCCACCAGAACGTCGGGGTGTATCGGATGCAGGTGCTGGACGGCAAGCGGGTGGCGATGCACTGGCAGATTGAGCGGGGCGGACAAGCCCATGCCATGGCGCAGACCCAGCGGAAAATGCCGGTCGCCATCGTCATCGGGGCGGACCCCGCGACCATGTTTTGCGGGGTGGCGCCGCTGCCGGAGGACATGGACGAGCTGCACTTCGCCGGGCTGCTGCGCGGCGGGCCGACCCGGCTGACCCGCAGCGGGGTGATCCCGCTGGACGTGCCCGCGGAGGCGGAGTTCCTGGCCGAGGGGTATGTGGACCTCGACGACCAGGTGCCCGAGGGGCCGTTCGGTGACCACTTCGGCCACTACTCGCACCAGGCGCCGTACCCCGTCTTCACCGCCACCCGGCTCCGCCACCGGCCGGACCCCATCTACGTGGCGTCGGTGGTGGGGAAGCCGCCGCAGGAGGACCGAGCCATCGGCGATGCGATCCAGCACATCTTCACCCCCATCCTGAAGGTCATCCACCCCAACCTCGTGGACGCCTGGGCGTACTACGAAACCGGGTTCCACAACCTGCTGGTGGTCTCCGTCCGGCAGCGGTACGCCAAGGAGGGGATCAAGACCGCCCTGGCGCTCCTCGGGCAGGGGCAGCTCTCGCTGGCCAAGTGTGTGGTGGTCGTGGACGCGGACGTCAATGCCCGGTCCTTTCCGGAAGTCCTCCGCGCCATCCAGGCGAACTTCAACCCGGCAGAGGACCTGCTGATGCTGCACCGAACCGCGCTGGACACGCTGGACTTCACGAGCTTCGAGATGAACCTCGGGAGCAAGATGATCGTGGACGCGACCTCCTTCGGTGGGAAGCCCACCCCGGTGAAGCCGGTTGAGTGGCCGAATATGGTCTCCGGCATGGGTGAGGTGCGGGTCTGGGAGCACACGCTGCTGGCGGTGCAGGTGAAGGACCGCGCGTGGTATGTCGGGGCCAAGCAGGTCGGGCAGTTCGGCCGCGTGAACGAGATCCAGGTTCCCATGGCGGACTCCGGCGAGGGCCGCGCCCTCCTTGAAAAGATCGTGGCGAAGAATTCGCAGTTCAAGGTGATCGCGCTCGTGTCCGAGGACGTGGACCTCAAGGACGACGTGTCGCTGCTCTGGGGCATCTTCACCCGGTTCGACTGCGCGCGCGACGTCTTCTTCGCGGAATCCTCGATCCGGGGCGCGTGGCCGAAGTTTGCGGGCCCGCTCGCGATTGACGCCACCTTCAAAAAGGGCTATCCTGAGCCGGTCGCGATGCCGCCCGACCTCGAGGCGCTCGTGCAACAACGATGGCAGAGCTACCAGCTTCCCTTCTGAGAGACCCCGCGCTGCGCCCGGTCTGGGACAAGGTCCGGGCCGGCGAACGCCTGACGCTGGCCGACGGCATGGCCATGATCCGGACCGAGGACGTCACCGGGCTGGGGCTGATGGCCGACCGGGTGGCCCGGGAAAAGAACGGCGACCGGGTCCTCTTCACCTTCAACCGCCAGCTCAACCCCACGAACGTGTGCGTCTACGAGTGCAAGTTCTGCGACTTCGCCTTCAAGAAGGGTGATCCGCGCGGGTACGAGATGACGATCGAGGAGGCGGTGGGCACCCTCTCGGAGGACCTCGCCGAGGTCCATATCGTGGCGGGGCTGCACCCCGAATGGCCGTGGGAGTACTACGTGGGACTGATTGCCGCCATCCGCAAGAAGTACCCGCGTATGACGATCAAGGCGTGGACCGCGGTCGAGATCGAGTTCTTCGCGAAGAAGTTCCGGATGACCCACCGCCAGGTGCTCCAGGAGCTGAAGGACGCCGGGCTGGACGCGCTCCCCGGCGGCGGCGCGGAGGTCTTCTCGGAGCGGGTTCACAAGCTTCTCTTCCACCAGAAGATCGGGTACCCCGAATGGCGGCAGATCCACATGCTGGCCCACTCCATGGGCATCCGGTCGAACGTCACGCTCCTCTACGGCCACATCGAGTCGCTGGAGGAGCGGGTGGACCACATGTTGAAGGTCCGGGACATGCAGGACGAATCGAAGGGGTTCTTCGCGTTCATCCCGCTCCGGTTCCAGCCGGGCACGACGGGGATCGTCCCGCTCGTCAACAACGCGGTGGACGACCTGCGCACGGTGGCCACGGCCCGGCTGCTGATCGACAACGTCCCGCACATCAAGGCGTACTGGGTGATGCTGGGCGAGGAGACCGCGTCGGTGGCGCTCAACTTCGGCGCGTCGGACATGGACGGCACCATCGGGGAGGAGAAGATCGCGCATGCGGCGCTGGCCGCGTCCCCGCTCGGGCTGGCGCGGGACCGGATGGTGAAGCTGATCCGGGAAGCCGGCAAGGTCCCCGCCGAGCGGGACGCCCGGTACAACGTCCTCAAGGTCTACGACGAGCCGGTGCTCGCGCGGGTCTGACACCGTGAAGGCGAGAATCGCGCGCATCCCCTTCCTGAACGCCGCCCCGTTTTACACGCTCTTCGCCGACGCCGGCGTCCCCCTCCTGGACATGCCGCCGCGGGCGCTGGGCGAGGCGGCGCGGCGGGGCGAAATTGATGCGGGGCCGCTCTCCCTGCTGGATTTCGTCTCGCTGGAGGGCACGTTCGCCCCGGTGGGGGAGTTCATCATCGGGGTCAAGCAGGCCGCGGGGAGCGTGATCCTCTTCTCCCGCGGGCCCATCGAGGCGCTGACGGACGCCTCGACGCTGGCGCTCGATCCGGCCAGCACCACGGCCGCCACGCTGGTGCGGGTGATCCTGCGCGAGCGGTTCCACGTGAATCCCCGGATCGTGCCGTACGGCAACGAGCTGGCGGATGCCCGGCTGGTGATCGGGGATGTCGCGCTCGAGGCCATGCAGACCGGGCTGCCCGGGTACCCGCACACGCTGGACCTGGGAAGCGCCTGGTGGGACTGGCACCGGCTGCCGTTCGTCTTCGCGGTCTGGGGCGCCCGGGTGGCCGTGTCGGACGCCGACCGCGAGACCCTGGCCAACCTGGTCGGGCACTCGATCCGGGTCTGGAACGATCCGCGCACCGCCGACGCGCGGTTCGCCGACTGGTCCACCCGCCTGAACCTCCCGGCGGCCACGCTCCGGACCTACATGAACGGGCTGGTGCACGTGAAGGGGCCGGACGAGGAGGAGGCGATCGAGATCTTCAAGACGCTGGTCGGCCGGCTGGGGGACCTGCATGTCGTGGCGCAGCACTCCCGGTAACATGCCTTCGTGCGGCTCATTCGTTCCCCTCTCCCGGGAGGGAGAGGGGTGCCTGGGGGGTGAGGGTGGGCGGGTTGACTAGCACGCTTGCGGAGAAAATCCTTTCCGGCGCCCGCCTCTCACCCTCCGAGGGCCTGGCGGCGTGGGACATGCCGCTGATGGAGCTGGGCGCGGTGGCGCAGGAGCTGCGGTACCGCCGCCATCCCGGCCGGGACGTGACGTTCGTGGTGGACAGCAACCCCAACTACTCGAACATCTGCGAGGCCGACTGCCTCTTCTGCGCCTTCTACCGGCGGGAGGGGGACAAGGACGCCTACACCTACACCCCCGCGCAGGTGGCGGAGAAGGCGAAGGAACACTGGGCGGCCGGGGTCACGACGCTGCTCCTCCAGGGCGGTCTCAACCCGCGGATCCCGTTCCAGTACTACCTGGACCTCGTGGCGGCCCTGCGCGCGGCCGTGCCGGAGATGCACCTGCACCTGTTCTCCGCGCCGGAGTACCAGGAGATGGTGAAGGTCTCGGGCAAGCCGCTGCGCGAGGTGCTGCAGGCCCTGTACGACGCCGGGCTGCGCACCATCCCCGGCGGCGGCGCGGAGATCCTCTCCGACCGGGTCCGCATCCGGATGGCGCCCAAGGCCGTCGGGACCAAGCAGAAGTCCGAAGACTGGCTGTCGGTCCACCGGGAAGCCCACGCGGTCGGCTTCCGGTCCACCGCGACCATGATGTACGGCCACTTCGAGACGCCGGAGGACATCGTGACCCACCTCGAATCCATCCGCAAGATCCAGGACGAGACCGGGGGGTTCACCGCGTTCGTGCCGTGGAGCTTCAAGCCGGGGAACACGGTGCTGGAGCGCAAGATCAAGTCGTACGCCGGCCCGGCGGTCTACATGCGGATGCTGGCCTTTTCCCGCGTCTACCTCGACAACTTCGACCACATCCAGGCGTCGTGGTTCTCCGAGGGCAAGAAGACCGGCCAGATGGCGCTCCACTTCGGCGCCGACGACTTCGGCGGCACGCTGCTCGAGGAGAATGTCCACAAGGAGACCGGGTTCATCAACACCACGACCGTGGACGAGACGGTCCGGATCATCCAGGATGCCGGCTTCGTTCCCGTCCAGCGGAACACGCTCTACGGCAAGCTCCGCCGCTGGGAGGCCCCCGCCGCCGTCGGCGTCTAGGACCGTCGGGGCGATTGACAATATGGTCACATGTGGTCATGATATGGCCATGAAGAAATCCCGCCGCGCCGTTCCTGCCGTAGCCGAAGCGGCGCCGCCGTACGGCGAACCCGGCGTCAAGATCGCGGAGTTCAAGGCGCACCTGAGTCACCACCTGCAGGCGGTACGGGCGGGACAGACCCTCGTGATCCTGGACCGCAAGACGCCCATCGCGCGGGTGGCTCCGTACCAGGCGTTGCCGGACCGGCTGGTTGTCCGGAAGGCCACCCGGCCGTGGGGAAGCCATACGCGCCGCCCCGTCGGCAGGAAGGGCGCGTTCCAGGCGGCCATGGACATCCTGCTGGAGGACCGGGCGCGGCGGTGACCGTGTACCTGGATGCGTCCTCCATCCTGGGGGCGATGCTGCTGGATTCACCCCCGCTGCCCGAGATCAGGTCCGCCGAACGGCGGGTGACCAGCGAACTGGCCGTGGTCGAGTGCCACCGGGTGCTGGACCGCATGCGGCTGGAACGGAAGATCGCCTCAGCAGAAATCGCCTCCCGTCATGCGGAGCTGCAGGAGGTCATCCGCCAGATCGACCTCATCGAGATCAGCCCGCCCATCCTGGCGAGGGCCTCCGAGCCGATGCCGGAACCCGTGGGATCCCTGGATGCCATCCACCTGGCCACGGCCCTGATGTGGCGGGATGATCACCCCGGGGAGTTCGTGATGGCGACGCACGATCACCTCCTGGCCCGTGCCGCGCGGGCCTACCGGATCAAGGTGGTGGGCGTCCCCGCCGGATGAACGGGATTCGTCTCCTGCTGGCGGCGCTGGCGTGGGCCGGGAGCCCGGACCCCGTGGAGTTCTATGTGGACCCCACCTGCACCGGGACCGGGACCGGGGACGGCTCCGCGGCGGCCCCGTGGCGGACGCTGGTGGAGGACGGCAATCCCGGATTCGCGGACCAGTGGGCGGCGATCAACCGCGCGCTGCACGACGGCGATGTCACGGTCTTCTTCACCGCCCGCCAGGCGGGCCGGGACGAGGCGGAGGAGCTGGTCGGGTCGGTGCGGGTGGAGCGGACCGACACCTCGGACCACCGGCTGACGCTCGACGGCATGTCCGCCTGGAATACGAACGACGCGGCCCCCGTGTGGAAGCCCTACGGCGGCTCCCGGCGGATGCGCATCCGCGTCACCCGGGGGTGCTGCTTCTCGATCGGGTGGGATGACGACCGGTCCCGGGACCACGTGACGATGCGCGGGTTCGAGGTCACCGGGAGCGGCGCGCGCATCCGGTGGGGCGGCAGCGACACGGTGCTCGAGGAGGTCTGGTCGCACGACGTGAAGGGCGTGGGGGCCACGGTCCAGTTCAATGCCGCGGTCACCGACTGGCCGGAGTGTCGCGACCTGGGCCGGTGCCACGGCATCGTCATCCGGAACAACCGGATCGAGCGGGGTATCGGCGAGGGGATCTACTTCGCCGGGACCTACACCCGCACGGAGGACGGCGGGTGCCCGGCCTACGGTCCCACCCATCGGGACATCCTGATCGAGGGCAACACCATCATTGACCCCGGTCTGAACGGGGAGGAGGGGGACGGCATCGACCTCAAGGCGGGTCTGGCCGGCGTCGTGGTGCGCAACAACGTCATCCGGCGGACCCACCCCGTGGGGCGGGAGGCCAACGGCATCACCTGCCTCGGCCGGCCGGACGGCGGGCCCACGAACTACGTGATCGAGGGCAACCGGATCGCGGAGGCCTGGCACGGGATGATCCTCGGCGGGCTGAACGGGGCGGTCATCCGGGGCAACACGGTGGAGCGGTGCGGCCGGACGGGCATCTATCTCTGCGGCGACCCGGGCCGGCCCGACCGCCGGGTCGAGATCTCCCGGAACACCGTGCGCGGCGGTGGCGTGGGGCTCGGGGAGGTCGAGGGGGTCGTCCTCCGGCACAACCTCCTCACCGGCCGCGGGCGGCAGATCACGGGCTACAACGCGTCGGGCGTGGACAGTGACTGGAACTTCCTGGCCCCCGCCGGGTCGGAGTTCCCGGAGGGCCCGCACTCCGCGGTCCGCGCCGCGCGCGCGGGCCGGCCCTCCGCCTCGGAGTTCGGGGCGCCCTGACGCGCACCTTGGGCCTGTTGACAGGCCCCGGGTGAAGTGGGATACCGAAGACAGGCCATGGAGAACCCCACGGAGCTCCCTGCGGTCGGTGAAGAGGCCCTTGAACGTATTGAGACGCAGGCCATCCGGGGGCCGCTGGCGTGGATCATCGCGAGCCTGGACGCCCTCGAGGCGGACGCCGCCTCCCAGCTTTCCCCCGCCGCGAAAAAGGCCCTGGGGGACGCCCGCGGGGCGAGCAAGCGCCTCCTCGACATGCTGGAAAGCCTCCTGGCGGCGCGCCGGATGACCGCCGGGCGGGAGCCCGCGGACGACCACCCGGTCGGGCTGACCGCGGCGCTGGAGCCGGTCGTGAAGGCGCTGTCCGGCCGCGCGCAGGCGGAAGGCAAGTCGTTCACCTGGAAATCGGACACCCCGGGGCTGGCCGCGGCCGCCAACGAGGACCTGCTGCGCCGCGCGGTCCGGCTGGTCTCGAACCGCGGGCTGGACGAGGCCCAGCGGGGGGGGCAGGTGCGCGCGGTGGCCACGGCTTCCGGACCGGGGGCCGTCCGGATCAGGATCTCCGCGACCCCCCCGGCGGAGGACTCCGGCCAGGTGGGTCAGGTCGTCCCCGCGGAGCTGGGCTTCGCCAGGATGGCCGTGGAGCAGATGGGCGGGAAGTTCGTGATGATGCGCGAGGCGGACCAGGGCCTGATCGTGGACCTCGTCCTCCATACACCGGGCGCCCATCCCGTGCCCGCGTCCCCGCCGGCCCCGCCGCCAGCGGCGGTCCCGCCCCCGCATCCCGTGGAAGACAAGGCGGCGGCGCCGCCGCAGGAAGTCGCGGCTCCCGCCCCCCGTCCGGCGCCACCGGCCGCGGAGGCGCCCGCCAAGCCGATCGTCATCCTGCCGGACCTCTCGTCGGCCCATGTCCCGGGCCCGGAGCACGCCCCGGCGCACCACCCGGAAGAACCCCCGCCCCCCGCGTCCGAATCCGGGTTCAGGATCGTCCGCGAAGTCACCTTCGACTGGAACTCCGACAAATAGCCCCTTCCGGGTGTCAGATGGCTGACACTGTCGGCAACACCCCGGCGGCCGGTCCTGAACGAAACGTGGCAACACACTGCTCCTGCAAGGTTTTTTCCCGCAGCGGATCCGGCATGGTCCATGCACTACAGTCGGCGGCTTGCCGAGGGAGGGGCTCCGCGGCGCCCGCCGGGTGCGCGGAAAAGGAGTCCGGAGATGAAATCGAACCTGCCGGCCGTCCCGAAGCGCGAGGTCATCGCCGCCCTGGTCTTCCTCGCCTTCCTGTTCGCGGGAGCCATCGCGATCGCCGACTGCGGGTAGCCGCCGGCCGGCCTCCCGGCCCGGTCCGGTATAGTGCCTGCGTGCATGCCTCCCTTCGTGCCGGCGTCCTCATCGCGGTGGCCGGGATCGGCGCCGGGTGCCTCACCCGGACGGTCAGCCGGCCCGAACCCACCCTCAGCATGAGCGTGCCCGCCGTGCGCCCCGGGTGGACGCTGGCCTGGTCGGACGAGTTTGACCGGGACGGCGCCCCGGACCCGGCCAGGTGGAACCCCGAGGTCGGGATGATCCGCAACGCCGAGCTCCAGACCTACACGAAGAACCGCCCCGAGAATGCCCGCATCGAGAACGGGATGCTGGTGATCGAGGCGCGCAAGGAGCCGTACGAGAAGGCGGGTTACACGTCGGCCAGCCTGACGACCTCCGAGCGGCAGTCCTTCACCTACGGGCGCATCGAGGCGCGCATCAAGCTGCCCGGCGGCCGGGGCACCTGGCCCGCGTTCTGGATGCTCGGGGACGCCATCAAGACCGTCGGCTGGCCCGCGTGCGGGGAGATCGACATCATGGAGCACGTGGGGTACGACCCGGACAAGGTGCACTGCACCGTCCACACCGGGGCGTTCAACTGGCCGAAGGGGACCCAGCGCGGCAAGGCCCTCGACACCCCCGCCCCGTTCGCGGACTTCCACGTGTACGCCGTCGAGTGGACGGAGCAGCGGATGGATTTCTATTTCGACCGGCAGGTGGTCTTCAGCTTCACGAACGACGGGACGGGCAAGGCCTCCTGGCCCTTCGACGCCCCGCACTACCTGATCCTCAACCTCGCCATCGGCGGGGGCTGGGGCGGCCAGAAGGGCGTGGACGACACGATCTTCCCGTGCCGGATGCTCGTGGACTACGTGCGCGTGTACCGGAAATCCTGACGCCGGGCGGCGTGTTACAGTAATCCCGGTCGCCTCCGGACCCGCGGGAGTCACCCCCGCATCTTCCGACTTCCAATCCAACTGCCGCACGCAGGCGGGAGCCACCCCCGCATCGAAGAACCAGAACAGGGAGGTCACGATGCCGATTCGCGAACGCAAGCTGGTCCTGCTGGAAGCCGATCTCGCGGGGTACGCCCGCTGGTCCGGCCATCTCGAGGCGAGCGCCGTCGCCGGATTCCTGGACGAATGGTACCGCCTCTGCGCCCGGATCATCCGCGACCGGGGCGGCCGGGTGGTGAAGTACATCGGGGACGGGTGTTTCGCCGTCTTCCCGGAGGCCGCGGCGGTGGCCGCGGTCGAGGCCGCCACGACCCTGCGGGCGGAGCTGGGAACGCTCAAGGTGGCGAAGGGGTCGCCCGTGGACCTCAGCGCCAAGGTGCACCTGGCGGTGGTCGCCGAGGGGGAGTTCGGCCCGGACGACGACGCCCGGTATGACGTGCTGGGCAGCGGGGTGAACCACCTCTTCCTGATGGGCGGGGCGCCCGGGGTGCGGGTGAGCGAGCCGGTCTACCGGAAGCTCCCGAACCACCACCGGTCCCGGTGGCGGAAGCACCAGGCCCCGGCCTCGTACGAGCTGGAGAAGGGGTCATGAGCGCGCGGTTCATTCCCGCGCCGACCCGGATCACCTCCGCGGGCAACAAGCCGAAGCTGATCGACGAGTACGCCGGCCTGGTCACCACGGGGACCGCCGGGGCCAGCGTCGCGCACATGCGCAGCCCGGCGGGGTGGGAGGAGCCCGGCCAGACCCCGGAGTTCGACGAGATCACCGTCGTGCTCAAGGGGCTGGTCCGGGTCGCGGGCCGGGACGGCCACCTCGACGTGCGGGCGGGGCAGGCCGTGATCGCCCCGCGCGGGGAGTGGGTCCGGTACTCGACCCCGGAGGCGGAGGGCGCCGAGTATCTCGCGGTCTGCCTCCCGGCCTTTTCCCCGGCGACCGTCCACCGGGATCCCGGCTGATGCCGGTCAACGGGGCGGTGTGGCGCGATACGGACGGCCGGGAGATCTGGTGCAACGGGGGCCAGATGTACCGGGAGGACGGCCGGTTCCACTGGATCGGGTACGACACCGGGCCGGACCGGCCGTGGCGGATCGTGTGGTACGAGTCGGCCGACCTCGTGGCGTGGCGGTTCCGGGGGGACCTCATCCGGCAGGAGGGGGCGTTCGCGGGGATCGAGTGGGCGGGCCGGCCCGGGCTGGTGCGCAGCGCGGCCACCGGCCGGTACGTGATCATCTTCGAGGCGGACGCGGCCGGGCACGCCTGGTTCCGGCACAAGGTCGGGTACGCCTCCGCGGACCGGATCGGCGGACCCTACCGGCTGGACGGGCTGGCGTACCCGGAGCCGGACCAGTCCACCGGCGACCAGTCGGTGTATCAGGAGGGCGGCGACGCGTACCTCCTCGCGGTGCTGGACACCCCCGGGTTGCGGCGGCCGATCAACGTGGACCTGGCGATCTACAAGCTGGCGCCGGATTTCCTCGGGGTGGACCGGAAGGTCTTCCAGGGGTTCGACGCCACCCGGCCCGGCGCGCGGGGCAACGAGGCGAGCCACCTCCTCAAGGTGGGCGGGACGTACTACTGGTTCATGTCCGGGCTGGTGGGCTGGAACTCCTCGGAGACCCGCTACGCGACCGCGCCGGACCTCGCCGGGCCGTGGTCGCCGCTCCGGCCGCTGCGGACCGACCCGCCGTCGCCGGACTCGTTCAACACGCAGCACGACTTCGTGCTCCCCGTCGGACCGGCCGGCGGCCCGCCGTACCTGTACGTGGGAGACCGGTACAGCCAGTGGCACGGCCACGGCACGGGAAGGAACATCTTCCTGCCGCTCGCGTTCGAGGGCGGGGAGCCGGTGCTGCGGTGGCGGGACGCCTGGCCCTGAGGGGCGGGGGTCAGACCCGGAGGAAGATGGCCCGCCGGTAGAGGAAGCGGGCGAAGAGGACCAGGACACCCAATTGAAGGAGGGACGAGACCAGGCCGGCCAGCGGCCCGAGCGCCCGGGCGACGTCGCCGCCGGCGAACCGGGCGGTGAACGATCCCAGGTCCATCACCGCGGGCAGGAGGTAGACGGCCAGCGAGTTGGCGCCCAGCCAGGTGAACGGGCGCGCCCACGCCTCCCGGCCCCGGACGTCCACCGCCCAGTGGAAGGCCGCGAGCAGCAGCAGGCTCCAGCCCCCCGCCACGAGCACGAACGACGAGGTCCAGAGCTTCTTGATGACCGGGAACTCCAGCCCCCAGAGCCAGCCCGCAGCCAGCGCCAGCAGCCCCCACCCGGCGAGACGCGCCGCGGCGGCCGCGCCCGCCGGCCGGTTCCGCAGCACGAGCCCGGCGAAGTACCCGAGCAGGCACGAGACGACCGCGGGCAGGGTCGACAGCAGCCCCTCGGGGTCATGGTCGCCGTCGTACTTCTTTCCCGGCAGGTACCGGGCATCCACCCAATTCGTCAGGTTCTCCCCCTCGGCGTAGGCGGGGTGGACGTCGGCGCGGCGGTCCGCCACCGCGAGCGCGGCCCAGTAGGCGACCAGGATCGCCGCCGCCACGGCCGCCAGCCGCCGGGGCGGCAGCCACAGGGCCAG
>CAYNUZ010000049.1:0-12994 GCA_964400385.1 uncultured bacterium
AGCACCCGGTCGCCGCGCGCGAGCAGGGCGAACGCGGCCCGCGCCGTCCGCCACCGGGTCCGCCCGGTCCGGACGTCCACGGCCTCGAGCTCGCCCGCGGCGGCCGTGAGATAGACGACGGGGCGGTCCCCCGCCCGGACGATCGCGCACTGGGAGAGCGCGTAGGACTCGGCCTCCATCGTTCCGTGGGCCCGTGCGCCGCCAGCGAAGGTGAAGAGGCCTGCGGCCATCAGACGGAACCATCTTCCGTGCACCCGGCGGCGCACGGCGGGGAGGCGCATGCTAGGCGAGCTTGTCCTGCAGGGTCTTGAGGTAGCCGCGCCAGAGCTTCCGGAACATCGCCGGGAACACCGGCTCAAGGAGGCGGAACAGCCCGAGGCACGTCACGTCCACGTGCAGGACGAGCGTCGTGCCCTCCGCGGCCGGCTCACAGGTGAACGACTGCACCGGCCGCACCGGGCCCGACAGCGCGGTGATCACGATGCGCCGGTCCGGCTCGAAGGTGGTCACCTCCATCTGGAACGTCTTGCGCCCCATGAACGACACGATCTCGCCGAACCGGTCGCCCCGCTTCACGGGACCCGCGCATCCCTCGATCCCCAGCACTTCGGGCCGCCACGACGGAATATTCCGGGGGTCCGCCAGAAAGGAGAAGATCCTCCCCGCCGGCGCCTGTATCGTCACGCGTTCATCCACCGTAAACATGGTTCCCTCCTGTTGTCCCGATCATCCGCGATTGCCGTGCGGGGGGCAACACCCGTCCCGGCGGCGTTCCTGCTACAAGGGAGGGCGATGAAGCGGTTGCGCGTGGCGTTTACCGGCTGTGGCCCCCGGGCCCGGTCGCACATGGAGGCGGCCCGGCGGTCCGGGGCCGTGGACCTGGTCGCGGCCTGCGACCTGGACGAGGGCCGGCTGGCCGGGGCGACTGCCGCGTTCGGCATCCCGCGCCGGTACCGTGACCAGCAGGAGATGATCCGGGCGGAACAGCCGGAGCTCGTGGACATCGTCACGCCGCCGGTACTGCGTGCCGCCGTGGTGGAGCCCGCGCTCGAGGCCGGGGCGCGCGCGGTCCTGATCGAGAAACCCATGGCCCTGACGCCCTCGGAGGTCGCCCGGCTGGTGGCGCTGGGGCGGGACCGGCTGATCGCCGTCAACACCCAGTACCCGTGGATGCCCGGCTGGGCGCGCGCCGTGGAGCTCGCCGCCGACCGGGCCCTCGGCGACCTCACCGCCATCCGGGTCTCGAGCGGGCTCGACATCCTCGAGCAGGGCACCCACCTGCTGGACCTGGCGCTGCGGGTGGCCGCGGCGGCCGGGCTGCCGGAGCCTTCCTGGATCGTCGCCGGCGCCGCCGGCGCGCGGCGGTTCGGCGCCACTCCGGTCCCCGTGGACCTGCTGCTGGAGGCGGGCCTGGGCGATACGCGACTCCTCGCGACGTTCGGGGAGGGCGCACCCCGGGTCAGCACCCGGCCGGACCCGTGGGCGCAGATGGGGCTGGAGCTGATCGGGACGGCGGGCATCTACCGGGTCCCGTTGTTCGGCGAGGCGGAGCTCGTGCGGGCCGGGCGGGTCGAATCCGCCTCCACCGATTACCTGCGCGACGACCTCATCGGGCAGGCGGCGTTCTACGGGGCCCTGCGCGACGCGCTCCACGGCGGAACCTGGCGGGCGTTTCCCACCCGGGTCGAGGCGGCGGCCCGGGTGCCCGCGCTGCAATTCGCCGCCTATGCGGCCGCAGCCCGCCGGGTCCGCCTCCCGCTCCCCGCCCCGGCGGATGACGCCGTGCTCGAGGAGCTGGCGACCGCGCTCACCGGCTCCTGACGCGCGGGCTCAGGGGAGCGACGCGCTCCGGGAGGCGTCAGCGGGGGGGATAGAGCTCGACGAACCGCTTGAGGTTGGCTGTGCTCCGGCGGTCGAAGCACCCGTCAACCGGCCGGCCGTTCGCGTCCAGCGTGAGCCGGACGGAGGCGGCCTCGGACAGGCCCACCAGGTCCGCGTACGTGACGACGTAGGTGGCCGCTACCGGGATGGTGTGCGGCCCGTCCCGCAGCGTGTCCGCCGCCCCGAACGTCCGGAAGACGGTGCTCCGGCCGTCCAGCACGCAGGTCAGCGACCCGCCCTCGGCCACCGCCAACGGCGGCCGGCCG
Organism: uncultured bacterium; assembly: GCA_964400385.1. Lineage (GTDB taxonomy): Bacteria > Oederibacteriota > CAKKQC01 > CAKKQC01 > CAKKQC01 > CAYNUZ01. The sequence continues at coordinate 2,148 of CAYNUZ010000049.1, forward strand.
ATGTTCACGATGCTGATCTCGTACACGGATTCGTCGAACCGGTTGCGCCGGCGCCCGTAGGTGAAGGCCATCTGCTCCCGGTCGACCGCCTCCTGGCACGCCAGCGGAAACGGCGGCATCACCTCGAGCGAGGCCCCGTCGCTGTCGCGCCGCATCGGGGCGGCCGGTGAGTTCCGGCGGGGCGATCCCGCACACCCCCCGAATCCCGTGAGCAGCACGACGGCCAGGAGCACGGGCGGCAGGAGGGCGCGTCGGAAGTGCATGGCTCATTTCACGGTACGCGGCGGGAGGTCCCGGCTCCAGACGGCATTTGCCCCGGGCGCGCACGCGAATTCACCCCATCCGCTCCTCCGATTTGCCTAGTCGTCCGGACCGGGCGCGCGCGTCAGCCGGACGATCCGCCCCGTCCCGGCTCCGGCCCGCGTTCGAGCAGGGCCTTGAGCCGGGCCAGGTCCTTGCGCATCGCGCGCCGCATCATCGCCGCCATGAATGGGGCGAGGATCCGGCTGAACCCGCTCGGGGTGCCCCGGTTGCGCAGCGTCATCCGGGTCCGCCCCGGCCCGTCCGCCTCCCAGGTGTAGGTGGTCTCCATCGGGAATGGCCCCTCCGCGGTCCGCATGACGAGCCGGCGCTCCGGATCGAGTTCCACGACCTCGTAGGTGTACGCCAGCCGCTGTCCGAGAAACGCCGCGACGAAGGCCATGCGGGAGCCGATCCGGAGCGGGGGCGGTGTCTTCCATTCCACCGACAGGATGTTCACGTACCACTCGGGCGCGCGCCCGGGGTCGCCGGCGAAGGCGGCGACCCGCCCGGCCGGCTGCGCGATCCCGGTCTCAACCATGACGTCCACGGCCGGCGGACGCCCCCCGAGCCACCGGTCCAGGTGGCCGGCGATGGACGTCCACCCGTCGCGATGGGCGGCCGAGAGGTCCCCGGCGGCCAGTCCCGCGTGCCGCAGCGTCAGTTCGGTGTCCCCGCCCCGGGGCACGAGGTCGATCGTCACCAGCGTCTCCTGCCATTCCGTGTGCTGCGAGTGCCACGTGAAGGCGATCCGGGTGGGCCGGACCAGCTCCCGGTACACCCCGTAGTGGCGCAGGACCGTGCCGCCCTTGTCCATGCGGATCTCGTACGAACCGCCCACCCGGACGTCGGCCGTGACCGAGGGGATCGCGATCCCCTCCCCCGGGATGAACCACCGGGCGAACTCCGCCGTGTTCGTCCAGGCGTCGTAGACGCGCTCGGCCGGCGCGCGGATGACGCGCCGGATCACCACCTCAGGACCGGGGGCGGGCAAGGTGCTCCTCCAGGGCGTCGAGGCGGTCGTTCCAGAACCGCCGATGGAATCGCAGCCACGCGTCCGCCTTCCGCAGGGCGGCCCGGTCGGCCGACATCCGCATGATCCGGCGGTCGCCGGGATCCGCGCCCCGGCGCACCAGCCCGGCCCGCTCGAGCACCCGGATATGCTTGGTGATCGCCGGCTTCGACAGCCCGAAGGGCCTGCCCAGATCGCCGATGGACGCGTCCCGACCGGCGAGCCGCACCAGCATGGCCCGCCGGGTCGGATCGGCCAGCGCGGCAAAGATGCGGTCGAGGGGATCGGGGCCCACGGCTTGCATTTAGTTTACCTCTAGGTTAACTTATATCCGGTCGCGCGCCCGAGGTCAAGCGGCGCCGCCAGGAGGCTCCCATGGCCAAGGCCGTCACCGCTCCCGTCAAGGCCGGCGTCGTCGTCCGCGCGCCCGCCGCCGTCGTCTACGCCGCGCTCACCGACGCCTACCTGCTCCGGCAGTGGTTCCCGACCCGGGCGAAGACCGATCCGCGTCCCGGCGGGACGTGGTCGTACGTCTGGAAGAACCGCGGCGGCGGCGGCGGTGACGCGAACGGCGGGAAGTACCTCAAGCTCGTGCCGGGCCGGCTGGTGTCGTACACCTGGAAGGCGTATCCCGGCCACACGACCGTCACCTTCGCGCTCTCCGGGCGCGGTGGCCGCACCCGGGTGGCGTTCACGCACGCGGGCTGGCGGTCCGACGCCAAGGCCCAGCACCAGCGGCAGATGGTCTCGGGCGGCTGGCCGTTCTTCATGAAGAACCTGAAGTCCTGGCTCGAGCGTGGCGTGGACGGCCGGCCGAAGTGGGGCATGAAGGTCGAGCGCTGACGGAGGGGATCGGGCATGGCGTACTCGGAGGCGGTGGCGGAGCGGATCCGCAAGGTGCTCGGCCAGCGTGCGGGACTCACGGAACGGAAGATGTTCGGCGGGCTCGGCTTCCTGGTGCGCGGCAAGGTGGTGATCGGGGTGATGGGCGACAAGGTCCTGACCCGTGTCGTGCAGGCGGACCATGCGAAGACGGTCAAGCCGCCGCACATCAAGCCGATGGTCATGGGTGGACGGGAGTCCCGGGGGTGGCTCTTCGTGACCGGGCCCTCGGTCGCGTCCCCCGCCGGCCTCCGGAAGTGGATCGCCGCCGGCGAGCGGGCGATCGCGGAGACCAGGCGGACCTAGGCGGCCCCGCGGGCTCCGTCCGGTGACCCCGGGACGTTCCCGGCCCCGCGTCTAGGGGAACAGGAAACGGAGGCCCAGCGTGGCCCGCACCCCGGACCCGGACACGTCCGCCAGGGCATGGTTCGAGCCGGCCACGTTGGAGGCCGTGTCCGCACCGATCGCCGTCTGGCCCGACGCGTTCCGGAACAGGTAGAGCTGTTCGATCTTGGGTGTACCGTTGTCATTCAACGAGCCGGCAAAGTGGTCGAGCGCCACCCCGGTGTACCCGAGGCGCAGGAATCCCTCGACATGCTTGCCCAGCGCCAGCGCGGCCTCGCCGGCGAGGTGGAAGCCGACCGCGCTGTCCGTGAGGTCCCCCTTCACCGAATCGCCGAGGGAATCGTGCGCGTCATACCCGATCGTGCCCGTGGCGAAGTCCACGCCGACCTCTCCGCCAAGGATCAGGCCGCCCACGTCCGTCCGTACGTGGAGGCCGACGGGGACCAGCAGCTCGCTGAACGAGAGCTTGAGCGTCTCGGTCGCGGAGGTGGCGCCCTTCTTGGTGGTCGGATGCGTGAACGACTGGCTCAGGCTGCCGCCGCCCTCCGGGACCACCCCGATGGAGACGCCCAGCCCGAACGGGATAAACGCGATGGCACGGATCCCGGCGGAGTAGCCCACGCTGCCGAGGCTGGACGAGCCCCCGTTGGTCAGCGCCGAAAAGTCGCGGTCCGCGGCATCGAGGTCCTTCAGGGCGAAGATCCCGCCGCCCGCCATGACGTCAAAGCCGACCTGCACCGGCGCCGCGGCCGCCGTTCCACATCCGAGAGCCAGTCCGATGCCGAGCAGTGCGATCCATCGCATGATGACCTCCCTGAACGCCGTTGAGTGTGTGCACCGCCGCCGGCGGCACTGGTCCCAGCGTAGGAAAGGTTCGCTTCGTGGAGAACATGGCAATCTCCCTAGCCGCCCCGCGGCGGCCCCTTAACGTCGTAGGGAATCTCGGTATGCGGCGCGCCGGCCGGGTGCGGCCGGGATCTAGCCCGCCCGGTACGGCAGGCCGGAAGGGACGTGGGTGATGCGGATGCCGGGCAGGCGGGGGGCGAGCCAGCGGCCCAGGTACGCCATGCCGGCCTCCTCGGAGGCCGCGTGGCCCAGGACGACCAGCGCCGTGCGCGCCCCCTGCGCGGCCGCATCGCGGACGTACTCGTACGTCTCCCACTCGGGCGCCTCGCCGCAGAGCAGCAGCTCCACCCTGGGCCGCCGCAGCGCCGCGATGTGGTTGCGCCCGCCCCAAGCGCCCGCCAGAAAGGCCACCTTGCGCGGCACCAGCCGGGTGGAACCGACCACGCGCACCTGCGGAATACCGAGCCGCCGCTTGACTGTCGCGATGATCCGCGACACCGGCCAGCGCGGAAAGACGAAGGTCGTGCCGTGGCGCGGCCGCTGGTACCGGGCCCACCCCAGCCGGTCCACCATCCCCGCGAGGATGCCGTCGGGCCGCCGGTCGTGCCAGGTATCGTGCGCCCGGTAGACCGCCATGCCGAGCTTCGCCAGCAACCGGCGCTTGTCCCGGGAGACACGGTCGCCCCGGAGCCAGGCCGTCTCGTCCCGGTGGTTGTAGAGCAGGGGCTCGTGGCAGATCAGCAGGTTGGCCCCGCCGGCCGCCGCCCGCCGGATCACGTCGTGCGTCGGCATGAAGGTCGTGGCGATCCCCCGCAGCGGCCATTCGGGCCGGCCCGCCTTCAGGGTATCCACGGTCCGCGGCCGGAGCTTCACCCGCATCGCCGCGTGCATGACCCGGATCGCCTCCCCGATCGTCATGGGGCCGCCGGTTCGCGGAAGAGGTGGCCCGGGCGTTGCTGTCCCATGAGCCGGGACACCGCCCAGATCGCGACCGAGGTTTCCAGCGCGACCCACTCGTGCTCGTCGCCCATCCGGGTCAGGACGGCGTCGCCCGGCCCCAGCTCCGTGACGGCGCCCTCGGTGTCCACCTGCACCCGGCCGGAGACGATGAGGACGAACTCATGGGCGTCATGGAAGTGCCGGTCCACCTTCTGCCCCACCGGCATATGCGAGACGCCCCAGTCGGAGTAGTCCGCCCACTCCGGCACGGCCTTGGCGCCACCCGCCTTCAGGACCGGCACGTCAGCCGGCCTCCGCGAGCAGCGCGGCGGGCGCGACGGCCTGCCCGGTGGCCGCGGCGCGGTACGCGGCCTCGACCACCGCCATCACCTTGAGGTCCTCGCGACCGGCGAACGGGTGCGCCGGCCCGCCGTCGAGCGAACCCAGGAACGCCCGCATGGACTCGCCGAAGGCGTCGTTGAACCACGTCCCCTCCGTCGCCATCGTCTCGCGGACTCCCCCCTTCGGGTCGAACGCGAGCTGCCGGCTGTCCAGCGTGAGCGACCCGCGGGTGCCCAGCGCCACGATCTCCTCCTCCGGATGCGCCCGCGGCCGGGGGCCGTCGTACGACCAGTTGTTGATGATGAGGCCCTTCAACCCCGAGGGGTACTCCAGCCCGATCACGGCGATATTCTCGGCCCGGATCCCCGGCTTCGTGGGATCCTTCACCAGCGTCGCCCACACCCGCCCGGGCAGCCCGAACCACGCGTGCGCCAGCGCGAGGTGGTGGACGGCCATCCCCGCCAGGATCCACCGGTCCCGGGTCCCCCAGTGCGGATGCGACTCGAACCAGAGGGCGCCGCGGTTCTCGACCTGGAACCAGAACGGGGTCCCGAACCGGGCCGCGTCCCGGAGGATCGCGGCGGCGTTCACGAACCCCGGCACGAACGGCGCGTTCTGGTTGACCGCGAACCGGATGCCCGCCCCCTCCACGATCCGGGTCAGCTCCACCGCGCCCGCGAACGACTCGTCCAGCGGCTTCTGGCAGAACAGCGCCTTGCCGGCCCGCGCCACGGCCTCCACTATGGGCCGGCGCAGTTCGAGGTAGTGGGGCACGGCGAGGTCCACCACGTCCAGCCCGGGCGTGGCGAGGAACTCCGCAAGATCGGTGGTCACGCGCGCCACCCCGAACTCCGTGCGGACCCGGTCGAGCGCCTTCGGGTTGACGTCCTGGGCCGCGACCACGGTGAATCCCCGCTTCCGGTACGCCTCCAGGTGGTTGAGCGCGATGCCCCCGACGCCGACGATCCCGATCCCCCGGGCCGCCATGGCGCGCGCTACAGCGCGGGGCGCCTCGCCGCGGCCTCGGCCGAGCCGGCCCGGGACACGATGGTGTCGTCGAGTTGCAGCAGCTCCCCCACCACGGCGGCGTTCGAGGCCTCCTCCAGCACGGCCCGCCGGCGGATCTCGTCGGACGCCGAGGCCTTGTCCTTCGCGAGCTGCGGCTCCCGGGCCTGGAGGGCCTTCGCGAGGTCCGCCCGGGTGGCGAACCAGACCGCGCCGGCCTTTGCGAGGTAGTCGGTCCCGGCGGCCCGCAGGGCCCGGGCCCGCTGGTCGGCCGCGCGCTTGAGGCAGGCCGGATCCGGCGCGGAGGCTTCGCCCCCGCTGAGCTGCGGGCAGGCGGCAACCGCGGCGTCCGATTCCGCCTGGGCCGCCTGCACCCGGGCGTCGAATGCCTGCTCGAGCGGCGCGTATTTCGCCCGGGCGGCATTGAAGATCCGCGTCAGCTGGGACACCTGCGCCGCCGAGGCCTGCTGGCTCGCCACGACGGCCGGCATCCCGGCCGCCTGCTGCTGCTGCCGCTGGATCTCCGCCTGTTTCATCGCCCACGCGATCTGCTCCTGCTGGGTCATCGCCTGGACCTTCTTCGCTTCCGCCTCGCGGTCCTGGACCGCGGGCGCGGCATGCCCGGTCCCGAAGGCCTCCAGCTCCCGCGTGAGCGCCGCGTTCGCCTTGTCCTTCCCGTTGTCGTTCCGGTCGAACGCCGCCGCCATCAGCCGCGGCGGCGGGGTGGCCTTGGCGAGGAGCGCATGGATGGACTCCCCGGCCCACCCGAAGACGGGAACGAGGAGGAGGCCCGCGGCGGCGGCGAGGCGGCGCACGGCGCCCGCCTACGGACGGGGGGCGCCGGGGGCGCCCATGCCGGACGGCATCTCGAACTTCGTGTACCCGGCGGGTGGGACGAAGAGGTCGTCGGCGAGCGCCGTGGGCTCGATCGCCGTGGCGGTCATGCGCGCGGTCTCGGTGCCCGCGGCATCGCGGTGGACCATCCGCAGGGGGAAGAACCCGCCGCGGGTCATCTCGTCCTCCCACGCCTGGCGCGGCGCGCCCGGCCGGCCGCCCATGCCGGCGAACGTCCCCAGCCCCTTCGCGGCCCACACCTCCGTCGAGCCCTGGTCGTCCGCGCTCCGGTACTCCTCGCACAGGTACCCCAGGATCTTCTCGGTCTTGCCGGTCTTCGCGACCCTGCCGGCCTTGCCCTTCGCGGCGGCGGGGGCCTGCGGCCGGGGCTGCGGCATCTCCATGTACATCTGGCGCTCGGGCATCAGCATGATCATGACGTGACGGGTGGCGTCGAAGATCATGGCCATGGAGCCGTGCGGCCCCGCCATCTCCATCCGCGACTTCGCGCCCTTGAGCTTCCACGTCATCGGCGTGTCCTGGTCCTCGTGGTGCATCGTCATGCTGACCACGCCCTCGAACGCCTTCGGCGCCGCGCCGGCCGATCCGGCCGCGAGCCCCGCCATCACGCACACCGCCGCCATCCGCATGTTCATGGAATCCTCCTGTCGTGGATTTCGACGATCATAGCGCATGCCGCCGGAATGCGAGGTCCCCGGCAACATCCCCGCGTGCGTCAGGCGCGGAAGACCCCCCGGACGGCCTCGAGATACGCCGTGCCGGTGGCCGCCTCCGGCAGGAGGAAACTCCCCTCCGTCCACTCGTTCCAGGCATTGAGCGTGACGATGCGGCCCGCAGGATCGGGGCTGGCGGCGGCGAAGTCCCGGGCCGCGACCAGCGCCGCCCGGAACGCCGTGGGCGTGTTGCCCTCGAGCACGGCGGTCCAGGGGTACCCGCGGGCGGTGAACGGCGCCGACCCCGGTGTGCGCGGACTGGGGTCCCAGCCCATGCTCACGTTCGGCTGGTACGGAACCGGCAGCCGCGCGCGCTCCTCCGCCCACCGCGTACGGATGCGCGTGAACGCGGCCTCGTAGGAGCCCCGCGGGAACCCGGTATCGCCGGGGTCTGCGTCGTGGACCCAGCAGTACGCGCCGACGCTGTCCACTCCCAGCCGGCGGCAGATCGCGGCGGCCCCGCCGCCCTCAGGAAGATTCGCGGCCTGGTTCAGCCCCCACGCCACCGCGTTGAGGTGGATCCCCGGCAGCCCCGCAGCGCGGGCCCGGGCCCGCAGGCCGTCCAGCGCCGCCGCGGCCGCGTCCATGCCCCCCAGCCCGGCCACCAGCGTGCCCAGCTCGTAGATCGAGAAGAAGGGCCGGCCGCCGATGCGGAGGTATTCGGGCCGGGTGAAATACCGGTCCACCAGGTGGGCGGCGATCCGGTCGAACTCCTCGCGATCCACCGCGCCGGGCGCGAACAGGCGGGAGCGGCCCCCGGCCGGCGCGGGAAAGAGGTCGATCCAGTCGTGGTTGGCCCACATCAGCGAAAAGGTGAGAAGGCCCCGGTTGGACGCCGCCAGGAATCCCCGGTTCAGCGCGCCGGACAGGAACGGCCCGCCCTCCTGCCAGTACCAGTCGAACAGGAACCCGGTGACGCCGTGGTCGGCGGCAAGGGCGACCTGCCGGGCCATCCACGCCGGGTCGGACTCGTCGAACTCGCCCCACGCCGGGACCAGCGGCTGCCGGTGGCCGGGATACCGGGGACGCGCGGCCCGCACCAGCTCCCACTCGGTCCACCCGGGTCCGTGGCGGCGGGCATTCACCGGGTCCGCGTGCCAGTTCGGGAAGTAGTACGCCAGGACGTCCATCGGCGGCCGGCCGGTCGCCTACCCCGCCGCAGCCCAGCCGAGCAGGGCGGCGGCCAGCGTTGAGACGACCGCCGGCGGCACGAAGAACCAGCGCCAGCAGATGACGGCGACCACGGCAATACACGCAGCCAGGCCGCGCAGGATGCCCTTGGTCAGGCGGCTGCCCCCTTCGAGCGCCCCGCCCAGGGTCCACGCGAGCCAGGCTGCGAAGACCAGGAAGGTCGAGAGCAGCATGCCGAACCCGAAGTAGAAATCCCCGTAGCTCCGGGTGAACCCGGTGATCTCGAAGTGCACGGAGTCCATCATGGTGCGCACGGCGGCGGACCCCGCACTGGCCTCCTTCGGCGCCAGCATCCCGGCCGTGTGCGCGCACGCGAAGAAAAGCAGCAGCCCGGCCGCCACGCGGCACGCGAGTTTCCTGGTCATGATCCCCTCCCCCGGTTGCCCGGCCGCTTCATCCCGGTGCCCGCATCGTCCCGGTCAGGACCGTGACGGCCCGGCCCAGGATGTGGACCCGGTCGCCTGCGATGCGGACCACCAGCTCGCCGCCCCGCGCCGACCGCTGGCGGACGCGCAGCTCCGTCTTGTGCAGCCGTCCTGCCCACAGCGGCCCCAGGGCGCACTGGACGCTGCCGGTCACCGGATCCTCGTTGATGCCCGCCTTCGGGGCGAAGACCCGGCACACGTAGTCGGCGCCGGCGTTGCCGGGACCCGTCACGCCGATCACCATCGGCTCAAGCCGGGCGAGCGCGCCAAAGTCCGGCTGGAGCGCTGCCACCGCTGCCTCCGACGCCAGCTCCGCGATCCGCCAGTTGCCGATGGCCCACACGCGCTCCACCGTGGCCCGCAGCGCTTCGGCCAGCCCGGGGACCGAACCCGGCACCGCCGGCGGCGCCGCGGGAAAATCGAGGGCAATCAGCTCCCCCTCCCGCCACGCCGCCAGGGGCCCGCTCATCGAGTCGAACCGGATGCGCTCCGCCGGCGCCACCCGCCCGGTCTCCCAGAGGACGTGGGCGGAGGCGAGGGTCGCGTGTCCGCACAGCGGCACTTCCACCTCGGGCGAAAACCAGCGGATGCTCCAGGCCGATCCGTCGGGGTACAGGAACGCCGTTTCCGAGAGGTTCAGCTCCGCCGCCACCCGCTGCATCCACGGCCCGGCCGCGGCCCGGTCCATGACGCAGACCCCGGCCGGGTTGCCCGCGAAGGGGCGGTCGGCGAAGGCGTCCACCGTCACGACGGGAATGGAGCCGGCGCGGACCTCAGCCACCGGCTCGGTCGCGGAACAGCAGCGGGAGGAACTCTGCCAGGTTCCGCCGCCAGACCATCCAGGTGTGGGCGCCGGGGGTCTCCTTCGCCACGTGGGTGATGGCCTGGGCCTTCAGCCACTCGACGAACTTGCGGTTGCCGGCGAGCAGCCCGTCCTCCGTGCCGCACGCCACCCAGAGGAGCCGGATCCGGGGGTTCAACTTCGCCGTCAGCCCGGGGAAGGTCTCCGTAAACTCGCGGGAAAAGAGCGCGCCGCCGGTGCTGAAGGCGCCGATCCACGCCACCCGGTCCAGCGCGTTCAGTCCGACCTCCAGCGACTCGCCCCCGCCCATGGACAGCCCGGCGATCGCCCGCGCCTCCCGCCGCCGCGTGGTCCGGTAGTCCCGCTCCACGGCCGGCATGACCTCGGTCAGCAGCGCGTCACGGAACCGCTCGACGTTCCTCCGGCCCAATTGCGGGTCGCGCGGGCCGGTGCTGGACCGGGACAGGATCTCCGGCGCGCCGTACCCGAGCGGCATCACCACCAGCATCGGCTTCGCCTGCCTGCGCGCGATGAGGTTGTCCAGGATCACGTGCGCCCGGCCTACGGCGGTCCACGCGCCCGCGTCGTCGCTGAACCCGTGCAGCAGGTACAGCACCGGGTACGTCCGGGCGGCGCGCGGATCGTACCCGGGCGGCGTGTAGACGAAGTAGTCGCGGTCGTCCCCCACCACCGCCGAGTGGTAGAAGTGCCGGTGCACCGCGCCGCGCGGCACCGGGTTGACCTCCCACGGCAGGTCCGCCGGGCCGGGAACGTGGACCTCGCTGCCGGGCCAGATGAAGTTGGGGATCGTCGCGGGATTGGCCGGGTCGGTCGCGGTGATCCCGTCCACATTGAAGCTGTAGCTGTAGTAGTCCGGCGCGAGGGGCTCCGTGGTCGCCGTCCACACCCCGTCGCTGTCCCGCAGCATCGTGACCGAGGGGAGTCCCGAGACGCCCACGTGGACGTCCACGGCGTGCGGCGCGCGGAACCGGAAGGTCACCCGCCGGTCCGGCAGCACCTCCGGCGACACCAGCCGCTGCGGCAGGTCGGCTCGGGCCGGGGCGGCCGCCAGCGCGCCGAGCGCCAGCCACACCCCGGCCGGCCGGACGCCCCGACGCCCGCGGTGATCCCCTCTTCCCTGCGACATGGCCTGGTGATTCTCACCTCCCGGCCGGGCGCCCGCCCGGAGC
>CAYNUZ010000050.1:0-12688 GCA_964400385.1 uncultured bacterium
CCAGGCCCGCCACGATATTCGGCCACTCGCCGAGCGTCCGGATCGGGCCGGAGCCCGCGTACAGCACGGCGGCCACGGCCGCGCCCGCGGGCGGCAGCCGGGCGCGCAGGGCCAGCGCGTACATGGAGGCGGCGGCCGTCCCGAGCGCCAGCACCCAGAACACCTTCAGCCCCGTGGCGAACGGCCAGAGGAGGAAGGGGAGGGCCAGCGGGGAGCCCAGCGCCACCTGCCAGGTGGCCAGGAGCGGCTGGCCGCCGTTCAGTCCGGGATTCCAGAGCGGCACCTCGCCCGCGGCCAGCGCGCGGCGGCAGGCGTCGTACTGGGGCAGCCAGTAGTACAGGCGGTCGCGGAAGAACGGCATCCCGCCGGCGCCCTGGTCGAGGGCGAAGCAGACCGCGGCCCCGGCGGCAAGCAGGCCCCACCATTGAACCGCCCGCGCGGACGGGGGATGATCAGGGGACACCGATGGCCGTCCTGTCACTGGAAGAAATCGAGGCCCGGCTGGGGCAGGTCCCCGGCTGGGAGCTGACTCCCGAGGGGCTGCGCAAGACCTTCGTGCAGCCCAATTTCCGCGCCGCGGTGGGATTCGTGAACTGGGTGGCGGAGCTGGCGGAGGCCGCGGATCACCATCCGGATGTCCTGATCCACGGGTATCGCCGCGTCACGCTGACCATCATGACACACAGCGAACACGGGGTGACCGCGAAGGATCTCGACCTCGCCGCCCGCATCGAGAAGCACGGGGGCTGACCCCCTCACCCCGAAGCCCCCCCTCTCCCCCGAAGGGAGAGGGGAATGAATGATGTGCTAGTTTCGCGTGAGGACCACCCGGCCGGTGACGGGGGGCTTGCTGTCCGGGAGCCAGACCTTGTAGAGGTACGTGCCGGGCGCGACGATCTGCCCGGCCTCATTCTTTCCGTCCCACCGGGCGGTGTACCCGATCTCGTGCACGGTGCGCACCCGCTCATACCCCAGCGTGTACAACTCCACGTAGCTCCCCGCCGGCAGGTTGTTGAACTTGAGCGTCCCGCCCACCGCGGTGGCGGGGTTGTAGGGGTTCGGGTAGACCTGGATCGGGCCGAGCACGACCGGCGGGTTGTATTCCGGCGGGCCGGTGGGCGGCGAGCTGCTGACCCCCCCGCCTACGTTGCTGGCCCCCTCGCGGCTGGGGATGGCGATCAGGTGCCCGGCGCTGTCGGTTGCGGTCACGAACCCGTTGGTGATCGAGACCCCGCCGGTGTCGTCCACGAAGCTGAACGGGTTGGTGTTGATCAGGAACCCGTTGCCGGTGCGCGCGACGTACGAGGTCTGCAGCACCGGATCGTACTGGAGCAGGTTGCAGAAGTTCGAGTTCAGCTGGACGATCCCGAACTCGTTCTGCCCGAGCTGGAAGACGGCATCGTTGCGCCGGACCCGCAACCCGGTATTGAAGGCGGTGACCTGGGGGTTGAACGTGAGGTCGGGGATCTTCACGATGCACAGGAACGCCCCGTTCTCCGTGGTCCCGGTCCGCTGCGTGTAGCACTTCACGACCAGGAACTTGTTGTTGAACACCGCGGGGGGGGAATTGATCGGGCAGGGGCGGATCTGCTTGACCCCGTTGTTGTCGTACCAGAAGTAGATGTTGCACCCCCCCGACACGCCGCCTTCCGCGAATTCCAGCAGGGTGTTGGAGCTCGCGTGCTCCCCGCCCTGGGCCGAGAACCGGTGGACGCGCCCGTCGCTGCCCCCGAAATAGAGGTACTGCCCCGTACCGTCGAGGGCGGGGCCGTAGAGCTTCACGTTTGCGGTCGCCTGGCCCGCGCCATGGGGGTAGGTCGCGTACTGGATCCGGGCCGCGTACGGCGTCACCCAGTGGAGCTTGCCGTCCTTGGCGGGATCCACATTGGAATGCTCGATGGAGTAGACCCGACCGTCAATGGTCGCGAAGAAGACGTACTGGTCCGTGATGACCGGGCGATCCATGATCTGCGTATCCGTCCGGTAGACCCACCGCTGGGTCCCGTCGCGGGTGTTGTAGGCCATGAGGGCATAGCCGGTCGTGAGGAAGTCTTCCGAGTCATACTTCACGGCCCCGACGACCAGGAGGTCGCGGTTGACGGCGACCCCGGTGATGGCGTGGAAGGATTCCGCGGGAGGGGGCGGGGGCTGCCCGATCGGGGTCGGCGTGGTCAGGCCGGACCCGGTCTGCAGGGGGACCACCCACAGGTCCTTCATCGTGGACCAGTCCGTGGCATACAGCGCGGCAGGGCCGTACGGCCCCTGGAACGGGCTCCGGTTTGAGGACGCGTAGTAGAGCATCACGCCGTCGCGGACCGGCTCGTAATTGAAGTGCGCGTGGGCCTGCCCGACATATCCGTTGCGACCGAGCGAGGAGGAATATCCAAACCCCACCTCGCCTCCGGCCGAGCTGGGGCCCCCCACGCCCACCGGGCTGGTATAGACGAATTCGACCAGGCTCCGGCGCAGGTCCGGGCAGTTTGAGCTGAGGCCCATCACGAAGGCGTACCCGACGGTCTGCCGGCCCGCGCGGACGACGTCGGGCAGCGCAAAGACGACGGGCGTCCCGATGAACGGTCCGCACCCGGTGAGGTAGTTAAAATCAGATCCATTCCCGCTCATGGACGTGATGCCCACGATGGGATCCGATTCCAGGAACCCGAAGCCCACGCCCTGGGGCCCGAACAACGACCGGGCGGCCGCGACGTAGTCGGTGGCGATGGGTCCGACGAACGCGCCCGGGGCACGGTATTCCCAGGCGTTCGGGTTGCCGAGGAGCGAACCCGGGTTGGGGCCGTTGATGAACGGGGTGGTGATGACGCCGGTGCCGAGGTTATTCTGGCCCCGCTCGGACCATTCCTGCGTCTTCCAGCCCGACGCGCCGTCCACGCGTTCGTCGTAATTCTCGGCGCGCGGGACGGACGGAAACCAGCAGGCGGCGGTCAGGCAGGCAGCGACGAGCGAGGCGCGCGGAAACCTCATGCCAAGGCTATTCTACCCCCGCAAGGAACATGGCCAGCCGCAGCGCCAGGATGGCGTACACGGCGGCCCCGGCATCGTCCGCGACGATGCCCCAGCCGCCGGGAAGCCGCTCCAGCCGGCGCAGCGGTGGGGGCTTGAGGATGTCGAAGAGCCGGAAGCAGAGGAAGGCCGCCACGGCCCCCGCGGGGCCGGGCGGGAGGGGCGCCAGCAGGACCAGCCCCATGCCGAACGCCTCATCCACGACGATCCGGCCGGGGTCGGTGGCCTTCATCCGCCGGGCGGTCGCACCGGCGGACCAGACCGCCGCCACGCCGAGCGCGGCCAGGACCGAGAGGTACAGGGGGCCGGTTCCCCGCAGGGACAAGAGGGCCATGAGGGCCGCCAGGCTGCCCCAGGTGCCCGGCGCGAAGGAGGCGTCGCCCAGCCCGCCGAGGGTGGCGATGAAGTCCGCGAGGGAGCGGGACCGCGGCGCCCCCTTCACGATTTGAAGAGGGCGCGGTGCTTCACCACGAAATCAACGCCGGAAATCACCGAGAAGACCGTGGCAACGAAGAGGAGGGCGTCGGGAAGCCAGTGCATGACCCGTGCGGCCACCGCGCCGCGGGTGCCCAGCCGCGAGAGGGCGGTATCGTAGGGCAGGCCGGCCATGTCGCTGATGGTGTACTGGGCACAGAGGACCGTGAGGATGCCGATGATGGCGATGAGCTGGACCACCGTCTTCTGCTTGCCTGAGGGCATCGCCGCCAGGCTCATGCCCCGGCTTTCGGCCAGGACGCGGACCGACGTCACGAGGAATTCGCGCGACACGATCACCGCCACCATCCACCACTGGATCAGGTTCTGCCAGATGAAGACGAGGAGGGCGGAGAGGACCAGGACCTTGTCCGCCAGCGGGTCCATGAAGATGCCGAACGGCGTGGCGAGGCCGTACTTGCGCGCGAGGTGGCCGTCCAGCCAGTCCGTGAACGAGGCCAGGGAAAACGTGAGGAGGGCGAGGTACGAACTGATGCGGCCCTCGTACGACAGCAGCCAGAGGAAGACCCCGGTCAGGACGAGGCGGATGCAGGTGATGACATTGGGAAGGTTCCGGAGGGTGAACAGCCCCGCCGTCCGCCCGGTGTTCCGGCGACGGCCCCGCCGGGCCATTATCTGTAGTTGCCGAAGTCGAGGGCGCAGCCGAAATTCTTCTCCCGCAGCGCGGCCATCACGGCCTGGAGGTCGTCGCGCGACTTCCCGAAGACGCGCACCTCCTGGCCCTGGATCTGCGTGCGGACCTTGTAGCCCGTGTCCTTCACGGCCGCGGCGATGGGCTTCACCTTGTCCTCGGGCAGGCCCTGCTGGACCTTGAGCGTCTGCCGCAGCGTGCCGCCGCCGGCGGGCTCGGCCTTGGAGAGGTGCTGGGCGGCGGGGGCGATGCCCCGCCCGGAAAGCCGGCGCTCGAGGATGTCCACCAGGTTCTTGAGCTTCATCTCATCCTCGGTCTGGAGGGTGAAGGTCAGGGTCTTCTTGTCGAGCTCCAGCGTCGTCTTCGTGCCCTTGAAGTCGTACCGCTGGCCGAGCTCCTTCTGCGCCTGGTTGAAGGCGTTGTCCACCTCGGCGGGGTTGGGAACGTATCGGATGTCGAACGACGCTTCCTGGGGCACGATGGGGAATAGTGTACCGCCCGGCGGGGCCGGGCGTCACCCGACGGGGTTCAGTAGACCTTGATGCCGATGCTCCCCACGAGTTTCCAGTCGTACCCGTTGTCGTCCTCGCCGCGGAAGGTGATCGTGGCGAGCATGAACTTGGGCGTGTAGCTGGGGGTGAAGGTGGCCTTCACCAGCGGATCGATCGGATAGATCGTCAGGTCCGTGCCGCTGCCCTCCCCGTAATTCGGGTTGTAGGAACTCACCGCATTGCGGTCGTCCATGGGCGTCAGGCGGCGGACCAGCTTGAAGGTCTTGCCCCCGGTCGTCGTGTAGGCCGTCACCTCGTTGCCGTAATAATCCGTATAGACGATGTTCACGCTGGTCAGCGTCGCCGCGACCTTGTTCTTGATGACGAACCCGGCGATCGCCGCCCAGCGGGCATAGAAGGGGTTCGGGACGTTCAGGTCCGCGGATTGGATCGTGATGTCGTCCCCGACGCCGTTCCCGTTCGACCGGAGCTGCGCGAGCTCGATGTCCGAGGACGGATTGAACGGGTTGCGGCAGCCGGCGACCACCAGCAGGCCGGCCAGCCCGGCGATGCGCAGGCCGGGGCGCAGGTCAGTCAACCTGGACATGAATGCTCCCCGGCACCTTCACTTCATGGCCGTTGTGGTCCTCGCCGAAGAAGATGACCTCGCAGTCGATGCCGCCGCCGATCGTGGAGTTCCCCTGGGGGCCCCCGATGTACTGGATGAGCTCGGCGGTGATGATCGAGGGGTACAAGGCCGTCGAATTGAAGCCCGCCGAGGTCGTGTCGTCGGCGAGACCCGCGATGTGGACGATGAAGTTGAACCGCCGGCCTGCGGCCCCGCCCAGCGACGGAATGGGGGATCCCGGGGCCAGGCCCGCCCCCGGCTGGGCCGTGAGCTGGCGGTAGACGACGGTGTAGCTCGTGATCTGGGCCGCGACCGTGCTGTAGTTGACCAGCACGACCGGTGTGACCTGGTCGCCCAGGCTGGTGAGGACGACGCCCGCCGCGGCGTCGGCCTGGGTGAATTCCACGAACAGCCCCTGGTTGCCCGTGAACTGCTCGAGCCGGATGTCCGCCGACGGGTCGAACGGGTTGCGGCATCCGACGGCGAAGGCGAGAACGAGCAGGGGAGCGAGCCGCAGGGTCTTCACCGGCGGGGGATCGTCACGGCGGGCGTGTTGGAGACCATCTGTTCGTTCCCCGCGCCGTCCACGGCCGTGACCGCGTAGTAGTACGTCACCCCCCGGCGCTTGGGGGTGAAGTCCACCCAGGACGTGAGGTCCCCGCGGACCTCCCGGCTGAGGGGGATCAGCGTGGCCGTGCCCATAACCGGCCGGACGTCCCGATACACGTGGTACCGCACCACCCCGATGTTATCGAACGGCACGTCCTCCGACCAGTCGAGCAGGACATCGGTGGTACCCACGACCAGGTTGGCGGCCAGCGCCGAGATGCCCGCGGTGGTCGAGCACCGGGGCGGGATGTGCTCGACCAGGTGGGGAGACACCAGGATCACGAGCTCCTTCTTGTCCGCGGTCGTGGTCGAGTACTTGAAGAAATATCCAAGCAGTGGGAGGTCTCCCAAGATCGGAATCTTGTACTCCGTTTTCCGGTCCGAGGTGCTCAGCAGCCCGCTGATCCGGACGGTGGACCCGCTGATCACATCCACCTTGGTATCCACCTCCCGGGTGTTCATGAACTGGAAGCCGTTGACGTTCTCCGACTCGGGGTCGGTGACCTTCGGGTTCATCTCCAGGCTGATCAGCCCGTCCTGCCCGATCGTGGGCTTCACCTTGAGGATGATGCCGGTATCCTTGTACGAGATGGAGCCCCCGGACTGCTTCTGGGGGATCTTGTCGCCGATCTGGATATACGCGTCCTTCTTGTCGATGACCGTCACGTCCGGCTCGGACAGCACGTTGATCTTGGTCAGCGTGACGTCCGCCGCGAGATTGATGAGCACCGGGTCAATGCCGTACTGGCCCACCTTGAACGTGGCGGCATTCCGGTAGAACGCGTAGTACTCGTCCTGGGCGTCAATCCCCGCGAAATTTTCGAACTGGCCCCACCCCCGGACGCTGTTCAAGCCGGAGATGAAGTTGCTGGAAAGCTCCTCGGCGGCGTTGTACTTGTTCCAGGCCAGGTTGGCCCCGCCATGGTTGGCGTCGTTCCGGGTGATCTCGAGGATCTTGATCTGGATGCTCACCTGGCCGGGCCGCTTGCCGTCAACGTCGAGGCTGGCGATCAGGCTCCTGACCGCCTCCTGGACCTCGGAGACGTCCGTGACCGTCAGGGTGTTCATGCCCGGGTCCACCGTCAGCTTGCCGAACTCGGAGAGCGTCGGGCGGACCGCCTCGGCGGCCTCGTCGGCCGCGATCACGTCCAGCGCGTAGGTCCGGGCCTGGAGCCCGCGCCCCAACGGCTGGCCCTTCACCGGCGCCTTGATCTGGACGTGGTAGACGCCCATGTCCAGCTTCCAGGAGAGGTTCAACCCGCGCAGGAGCTGGTCCAGCACCTCGGCAATCGTGGTGCGCTTGGAGATGTGGATCGTGACCTTGCCCTCGACCGGGATGTCCTCGACGAACGGGAAGCCGGTCCGCTCGGCCAGGGCCTTGAGGACGAGGTGCAGGTCGGTGTTGTAGAAGTTCAACTCGTCCACGTAGTCCACCGTGGCCGGGGCCGCGGCGTCGGCTGCGTGGGCAGGCACGCCCCGCAGGGAGGCCAGGGCGATGAGGAGGGCCGCCAGCCACCTCACCGGCGCGGCACCGTGATCGCCGGGGAGTTGGAGACGGCCTGCTCGTTGCCCGCGCCGTCCACCGCGATGACCGCGTAGTAGTACGTGACGCCGCGGCGCTTGGGCGTCTCATCCACCCAGGAGCTCATGGACCGCGGGATGGCGTCGGCCAGCGGGCTGAGCCGGGCCACGGTGTTGATCGGCCGGATGTCCCGGTAGATCCGGTACTGGAAGACCCCGACGTTGTCCACGGGCACGTCCTCCGACCAGTCCAGGACCACGTTGGTCGTACCGGGAATCATCCAGGCCACCAGTGCGCTGATGCCCGCCGTCCGGCGGCCGTGCGGAGGCACGTCCTCGACGATCGAGGGCGACACGAGGATCACCAGTTCCTTGCGTTCGGCGAGCGTGATCCGGGTACGAAAGAGGAAACCCAGCACCGGCAGGTCGCCGAGAATGGGAATCTTCTTTTCGGTGAATGTCTCGTCCTGCTTGAGCAGCCCGCCCAGCCGGGCGGTGTCGCCGTTCACCAGCGAGAGGTTGGTCTTGACCTGCCGGTTGCTGAGCTGGGTGGACCCGAAGAACCGCAGGCTCGAGGCGGCGTCCACGTCCACGTTGATGAACCCCTCCTTCTCGACCGCGGGGGTCAGGGTGATGACGATGCCGGAGGACTCGTACTTCTGCAGCTCGTCCCCGTTGACGAACGGGATGTCCTCGCCGATCTTGACCGTGGCCTTCTGGCCCTCGAGGACCTCGACGTCCGGCTCGGAGACCGTCTTGACGTCATCGCTGGTGGCGGCGATCTTGATCCGGGCCACGAACTGGTCCACGCCCCACAGCCCGACCTTGTACGTGAAGGCGTTGTGGAAGACGGAATAGTACTCGTCCTGCGCCCCGACCCCGTTGGACCATGAACCCCCGGCGCCCTCGCCCCACCCCCTGGCGTTGTTGAGGGTGTCGGTGAACTGGCCGGCCAGCCCCATCGTGGCGTTGTACTTGTTGTAGGAGACGGTGGCAGCGGTCTGCGACGTGGGCGACTTGCTGACCTCGAGCACCTTGATCCGGATCGAGATGAGCTTCTTCGTCAGCTCGACGTCGGCCGTCTTGATGAGGTTCTCGACGTCGGTCAGGAGCGCGGGCGGCAGAGTGACCGTCACCTGGTTCATCGGCCGGTCCACGCTCACGATCCCCCGCGCGCGCAGGAATTTCCTCAGGCGGCGGGCCGCCTCGCCGGCGGAGACGAACTTCAGGGGATACGACTTCTGCACGTAGCCGGGCCGGCCCGGGGCGGTCCGCTCACCCGCCTTGAGCCCCACGTGGTAGATGGTTCCGACCGCGCGCCACGTGAACCCGAGGGGCTTGAGGATCGCCTCGAGCACCTCGTCCATCCCCGTGCGCTTGGCCACGTGGACCGTGACCTTGCCCGAGAGCGGGACGTCCTCGACGAACGAGACGCCGGAGACCTCGGAGAGGGCCTTGAGGACCAGGTGCAGGTCGGTGTTGTAGAAGTTGAAGTCTTGGACGTCGGGGCCCTCGGCGCGGGCGGGAGAGGCGCAGGCCAGCATGGCGGCGGCACACAGCACGGCGGCTTGGCGCATTGATCCGTATCCTAGCATGGCGCGGAAAAGGGCTCCAAGGCGGACGGAGGCCTCAATCCTGCTTGTAGAACACCCCGCTCGTGGTGCTGACATACACCAGGCCGGACTTGGTGACGTAGATGCCCTCGATGTTGAGGTTGGACAGCCCCTCGTTGTCCGGCGCCCAGCTCTCCCCGTTGTCGGTGGACCGGAAGACGCCGCCGCCGGATCCGCCGAAGACGACGGCCTTGCCGCCCGCGTACACCACGCCCGGCTTGTGCGGGTCGTAGACGACGCGGTAGACCCCGTTGATCGTCAGCCCCTTGGTGATCGCGCGCCAGTTCTTGCCGCCGTCGGCGGTCTTGAACATCCCCCCGCCCGCGGTCCCGACCAGCCAGGTGTTCCCGTCGGTGGGGTCCTGCGCCAGGTGCCAGACGTCGGTGGCGTTGATCCCGCGGCTGGCGTCCACCCAGGCCTTCGCGGCGTCGTCGAACCGCTGGAGCCCCTTCCCGAGCATTCCGGCGAAGACCTGGCGGGGATCCTGCGATCCCGCGATGACGCAGTACAGGATGTTCGACGGCAGGCCGGTGTTGTACTCCACCCAGTTCTCGCCGCCGTCGTCCGACCGGTAGACGCCGCCGCCGTAGGTGGCCGCGTACAGGGTGGCCGGGGAGTTCTTGTCGAGCTCCACCCACATGGTCTTGAGCCCCAGGAGCTTCTGGCTCCAGGTCTTGCCCCCGTCCGTCGTCTTCTGGATCCCGCTCGCGATGTTGTAGAACGCCGCCGCGGCATAGATCGTCTCCGGGCTCCCCGGATCGATGGCCATCACCCCGACGTTCGGCGCGGTCATCTCGGCGGTCTTGACCCAGTTCGCGCCCTGGTCGGTCGAGTGGTAGACGCCGGTCTCGGCGGAGCAGTACATCTCCTTCTCGTCCTTCGGGTTCGCGATGATCGCGTTGATCTTGAACCCGCCGATCCCGCCGTTGCGGTCGGTCCACACGTGCGGCCCCTCCGCGATCGTGCCGTTGTCCGCGGCCTCGGGCTTGGGATTGAGCGAGACGGCCAGCGCGAAGATGTTCTTGTTGTTGATCCCGTCGTTGATGAGCACCGCGTACGGCGTGGACGAGGCGCCGGGCCTCCATTCGATCACGCCCCGGCCCCAGGTGCCGATCAGGACCCGGTCCAGGTCCACGGCCAGCGACCGCGCCCACGCCGACGAGACGTCCAGCTTCGGGAAGGTGAGGCTCCCGTCCCCGGCCACCTCGGCGACGCCGGCGTCGGTGGCGACGAGGAGCGTCCCCGCCCGGCCGGGCTTGAGGGCCACGTCCCACCCCTTGATCCCGCGCGGCAGCGTGGCGACCGGGGTCCAGGTTCCCTTGAACTCCCGGCAGGTCAGGACCGTCGTGTCATCCCCGAGGGTGTAGTAGGCCCCGCCCAGCCGGGTCATCCGGCGCAGGAAGGCGGTGGGGGCGTCGCCCCGCGTCCAGTTGCGGCCCGCGTCCTCGGACCACCAGACGCCCTGCCCCCAGGAGGCGATGGCCCAGTGCTCGGGATGGTCCGGATCCAGCGTGAACCCCGTGGGCACGACCGGCAGGCGGGTGGGCGTCCCGCTCCAGGTCTTGCCGTTGTCGTCGCTGTCGTAGAGGAACTTGTCGTCCCCGCCGCAGTACACCCTGCCGTCCGCGTCGGCGAGGATGAACGTGACGTACGGGTGGGGGGCGTCGGCGTTGGACTCCTCCCACTTCGAGGCCGAGGAGGTCCCGTACACGCCGCCGCCCCAGGTGCCCATGAGGACCTTCGACGGGGTGGCCGCGGTCTCGACGGCTTCCGACGCGGTCTCGGCCTCGCGGATCGCGGCCAGCGCGTCGTTGGCCCGGGCCGCCGAGATCTCCTCGGCCTTCGCGGGCGTCTCATGCTCCTGCGCGGCCTCGGCCTCCTCGATCAGCCGGACGGCCGTGGCGACCTTCTCCCGGACCAGGGCCGCGGCCCGGCGCATCGCCGCGGTCTTTTCCGGGCCGTTGACCCGGCCGTCCTCGGACCGGGTGGACGACTCCGCCGCGTCCTCCTCGAGCTGCTTGGCCAGCAGGGTGGCCGTCACGATCTTGGCCCGGGCCTCCGAGAGGGCCTCGCGCGGACCGGCGTTGATCGCCTCCTTCCTGATCGCCGCGCGCGACCGGCCGATGGCGGCCTTGAGGACCTCGGCCCGGTTGCCGACCTCCGCCGAGGTGGTGATCGTCTCCGGGGGCAGCTCCTCGCCCTTGACCAGCACGACCCGGTCCACCCAGGCGTTCCCGTTGACCCCGTCCATGCCCACGACCAGCCGGATCTCCTTGAGCCCGGTCGGCACCTTGATCTTCTTCTTCATGTACCACTTCCACGGGTTCGTGCCCGTCAGCGAGACCAGGTCCACGGTGGTCTCCTTGCCGTCCATGGGGATGAACTTGAGGTAGACGCGGAAGACTTTCCAGTTGTCCTCGGAGGTCGAGATGTCGTCGGTCCGCGCCCAGAGGGCGGCCGAGATGACGCTCCCCTCCTGGATGCCGTTGACGACCTGGTAGGCCGTCGGCCAGGACTCGGAGTCGTCGTGGGCGTGGAACGACCACTTGCCGTCCTTCGCGTCCGCGTCCAGTCCGAACTTGTCCCGGTTGTCCGATGCCCACTCCAGCGGCCACTTCTGGTCCTTGTCGGTCTGCTCGAAGCTGTTGTTGGCGACCGTGATGGGGATGACGCCGGCGGGGGCGGGGGAGGGGAAGGCCAGCACGAGGGCGAGCAGCGCACCCCCCACCTGGGAACCGATGGAGGTCATTGGATCGCGGCGTTCAGGAGGTCGCTCGACGCCTTCTTCTGGATCGTCAGCACGTATTCGCTCGTGCCGCTGACGTCGTCGCGCTTGTTCACCGTGAGCTGCGTGGCGCCCACCGTCAGGATCACCTCGGCATGGTCCGCGGGGCGCATCAGCATGGCCTGGTTCACGGAGATCTTGTCGGTGTACAGGATGCCCCCGGTGATGGTCTCCCCGAGCTGCACGGTCTTCGTGTCGCCGCCCACCGTGATGAGGGCCTTGTCGCCGCTGAACCCGTTCAGGATGATCCGCGGCCAGCCCTTGAGCGCATCCTCCTCGGTGACCGCGACCTGGACGAACATCGGATCGGCGCGCTCGTACCCCGCCCCCGCGAACTTCTGGCCGGGCGCGCCGGGCAGCGCGGCGACGAACTTCTTGAGCTCCTTCTGGACCCGCGACTTCAGCTCGAAGTGCCGCAGCGACAGCTTGAGGTACACGACGCCCTTGGTGAGGCCCGTGAGCTGGAGCGTGTCGGTCTCGACCACCGCCGGCAGCCGGTCCAGGAGCGTCAGCAGGGTCAGGATCTTCGCCTCCGGCCCCGACCCCGTCAGCACCAGCCGGGTGGCCTTGACGCCGCGCCGGGTCTTGACCGTCTCGGGGCGCGACACCTCCAGGTTCACGCCGGCCGTCTGGGCCGCCGCCGCGATATCCTTGCGCAACTGCTTCAACGACTCCGCCTTCTCCAGCTCGGCCTTGCCCGCGAGCCGCGCCTTGAGGAGGGCGCCCTGCGCGGCCAGCTCGTCCCAGGCCTGCCGGATCTCGTCGGCCTGGAGCTGGGCGCGGTTGAGGCTGTCGAGCTCGGCATTCAGCGCGACCACCTGGCCGGAGCGGACCAGGAGGAAGCCGAGGAGCAGCAGCTCGAGGACGACGGCCGAGGTGGCGGCGACCATCCAG